>JAJYAH010000741.1 GCA_021779635.1 Pseudomonadota bacterium
TCGAAGGCAGCTTTCGCGGAATTAGCCCGCGCCCGGACAAACGCATGGTAACCATGAAAAGGTCAATAAAAGCAAAGGCCCGGACAAATGTCCGGGCCTTTGCCAAATGAGATGGGCCCGGGACACCCCGCGGCCCTGCCATGGGAGCGGCTTATTCGTCCTCTTCGGGCTGCTCTTCCGGAGGCGCCAGGCCCTCGAGGCCCTTCAGCAGTTCCTCCTCCGTCATGCGCTCGACGGCAACCTCGGTGTCGTCGGCATCGACGCTGGCGCCCGCCGAGCCGATCAAAGGCACCGTATCGGGCTCCGGCTCGTCGACCTCGACGAATTTCTGCAACGAATGAACCAGTTCTTCCCGCAAATCTTCAGGGGAAATCGTCGAGTCGGCGATCTCGCGCAGCGATACCACCGGATTTTTATCGTTATCGCGATCAACCGTCAGTTGTGAACCGGACGAGATCATACGGGCGCGATGCGCCGCCAGCAGGACTAAGTCGAACCGATTATCGACCTTATCAATGCAATCTTCTACGGTGACGCGCGCCATCGACTGTCGCTCCGTTAAGTGGGACCGAATATGCTGATTATGCGCGGTAGTTATAGCGACCAGGGGCTTTCCGCAAGGCCAATTTGTGATTTGGCCTCGGTAATCTGCTCTGCTAACCCACGCCGGGGCCTACCGGTCGGAGCGTCTGAATCTGTTAAAAACGGCGGTTCGGACAAGAAAACGCTTCATTACGTTACCAAAAGTACACCTCTATTGCCCCTTCCTCTCCTTGATTTGCGGCGGCATCTGTTCAAACTGATCCGCGGGGGGCCCGGCAGTATCCAACGCGCGGTTCGCGCCAAAAATGTTTAGCAACAACAACACGCGAGAAAATCTGAATGTCCCCTGTTTCCAACAAGATCGCGCTCTTTATCGATGGAGCCAACCTCTACGCAACTGCCAAGACGCTCGGCTTCGACATCGACTACAAGCGCCTGCTCAAGGAATTCCAGAGCCGGGGCACGCTGGTGCGCGCGTTCTATTACACCGCGATCATTGAAGATCAGGAATACTCCTCGATTCGCCCGCTGATCGACTGGCTCGATTACAACGGCTACACCGTCGTCACCAAGGCGACCAAGGAATTCATCGACGCCAGCGGCCGCCGCAAGGTCAAGGGCAACATGGATATCGAGCTCGCGGTCGATGCCATGGAACTCGCCGAGCATGTCGATCAGATCGTGCTGTTTTCCGGCGATGGCGATTTCCGCTCGCTGGTCGAAGCAGTGCAGCGCCGCGGCGTCCGGGTCACCGTGGTCTCGACAATTTCAAGCCAGCCGCCGATGATTGCCGACGAATTGCGGCGCCAGGCCGACGTCTTCACGGATCTGATGGAGTTGCAATCCAAGCTCGGCCGCGATCCATCCGAGCGTCCGGCCCCCCGCGAGCCGCGCCATCACGCGCCGCAGTTCCTGCAGCGCGCGACCACCATGGCGCCGAGGGGCGATGACGACGATTTCGACGATTGAGGACGACCCGACGCGGCCAGCCGGCGCTGGCGGCGTCCCCCTGCCCCCTGCCGAGCCCGACCGTAATTGCCCTCTGTGTCCGCGGCTCGTAAGCTTCCGCGAGGCGGCACGCGCACGTGAGCCGGGGTGGTTCAACTCACCGGTGCCATCGTTCGGCGATCCCGACGGGCGGCTGCTGATCGTTGGGCTGGCGCCTGGCCTGCAGGGCGCCAATCGCACCGGGCGACCCTTCACCGGCGATTATGCCGGCGACCTGCTCTACGCCACGCTTCTCGAATACGGCTTCGCCAAGGGCACCTACCGGGCAAGGCCCGACGACGGGCTGGCGCTGGTCGATTGCCGGATCGGCAACGCGGTGCACTGCGTGCCGCCGCAGAACAAGCCGTTGCCCGCCGAGATCAACAATTGCCGGCGATTTCTGACGGCGACGATCAAAACCATGCCGAGGTTGCGCGCGATCGTGGCGCTCGGCCGCGTCGCGCATGAAACGACGGTGAAAGCGTTGGGCGTGCGCAGCTCGGCTGCGCCGTTTGCGCACGGCGCGATGCATCAGGCCGGTGCGCTCCGGCTTTACGACAGCTATCACTGCTCGCGTTACAACACCAATACGCGGGTACTGACGCCGGACATGTTTCGTAACGTGTTCGCCAAGGTGCGGGCGGATTTAGGCTAGCATCTGCCGGCGATCAGGCCGGATTTTCCTTGAGCCAGGCCAGTACGTCGCCGGCATTCCGGTCAGGCGGAAAGACCGGGTAGAAAACATGCGTGATGCGCGCATTGTCGATGATCAACGCCAGCCGCTTGATCATGGTCAGCCCCGCCACCTGCATGGTCGGCAGGTCGAGCGCGCGCGTCAGCGCGAGCTTCTCGTCGGACAGGACGGGAAACGGCAAATGCAGCCGTGAGGCCATCTCGGTCTGGTATTCGTTGCTCTGCGTCGACAGGCCGAACACGTGCCCGGCGCCGGCAGCCTTCAACTCCGCGAACAGGTCGCGGAACGCGCAGGTTTGCGGTGTGCAGCCGCGCGCGCCGGGAATCATGTCCCAGTCGTCGACCAGGCTGATCTTGCCGGGCTCGCCGGTCCTCGGATAGGCGAATAACACGGTGCGCCCGTGAAGCGCCGACAACATCACCGAGGTATCGTCGGTGGCAACCAGGCTGAGCGACGGGATCGTCATGCCGACAAGATGCGCCGCCGCACCATCGTCGGTCGGCGCCGGGATGTTGCTCCAGTCGACATCGAGCAGATTCTTCTGGTTCATCGCCTCTTCCTCAGCATCCAGACCTCATGGTGAAGAGGCACATGCGCCGTCTCGAACCATGAAGCCGCGAACCTCATCCTTCGAGACGCGGCGAAGGCGCCGCTCCTCATCAGGAGGCGGAAAACTACCCCCGCGCCCGCAGCAGGCGTCCCTTCTCCCTGCCCCAGTCACGTTTTTTTTCGCTCTCGCGCTTGTCGTGCAGCTTCTTGCCCTTGGCCACCGCCAGCAGCAGCTTGGCCCGGCCGCGTTCATTGAAATAGAGTTTGAGCGGGATCAGGGTCATGCCCTCGCGATCAACCGCGCCCAACAGCTTGTTGATCTGCTTTCGGTGCAGCAACAGCTTGCGCGGCCGTTTCGGCTCGTGGTTGAAGCGGTTGGCCTGCAGGTATTCCGGAATATTGGCGTTGATCAGCCAGATCTCGCCGCCCTTGCTGTCCGCATAGGATTCCGCGATCGTGGTCTTGCCGTTGCGGATCGACTTGACCTCGGTGCCAGTCAGCGCGATTCCGGCCTCCACCGTGTCCTCGATTGCATAATTGAACCGGGCCTTGCGATTTTCGGCGACGACCTTGATCGCCCGCTCGTTTTTCTCAACCATGGTTCAGAACCTCTGGACGTTGTCTCTGCCCGGCAGCGACAACGTCCCATTTTGCGGCGCTGCCGCCTTATGCCTTCTTGAGGAGATCACGGATTTCCGTCAGCAACTCTTCTTCGCGGCTCGGCTTCGGCGGAGCGGCTGGAGCGGCCGCATCCCTGCGTTTCAATGTATTCATTCCCTTGACAACCATGAACAGCACAAAAGCAATAATGATGAAGTTCAGCGTGAAGGTAAGGAAATTACCCCACGCCAATACGGCGCCCTGCTTTTTCGCATCGGCCAGATTGCTGGCGGTGACGGCCTTCGAGAGGCCGATGAAATAGTTGGAGAAATCGAGGCCGCCGGTAATCGCACCGATGATCGGCATGATAATATCGTTGACCATCGAGTTCACGATCGCTCCGAACGCCAGGCCGATAATGACGCCGACCGCGAGATCGACCACATTGCCCTTCATGGCGAATTCGCGAAATTCCTTGAGCATCCAGTTTCCTCCCCTGGCTATCCACCGCCGCAAGCAACGGCCCCAATCCAGCCCCGGCGCAGGACTGAAACTTAGTTGATCAAACCTGCATGCACCATGGCGCTGCGCACCGCCAGGCG
>JAJYAH010000742.1 GCA_021779635.1 Pseudomonadota bacterium
TCCGATACTTTTAGTCTATGATTAACGTGTTGGCATCTCTCGTGTTATAGCGATAATCGCCACGCCTTCCTGCACTACACTATAAGACAGTCAATTCCGCATCCTGCGACTGTTAGCTGTCCAGTCCTCAACTGAAGTCCATCGGACTTCGGAAGGCGATTGGATATGGGCGATTCGCACGATTCTAGTCAGTTCGACCCTGACGCACCTCTCCGTCTTTCCGTAGCCGCGAAGTTAGCTTTTCCCGACGGTTCGATGACAGCATCGGGCTTAAGGCGAGAAGCCGCGCGCGGTCGGCTCCGAATTGAACGAATCGCCAACAAGGACTTCGTGACACTCGCCGAGATCAAGAGAATGAGGGAGCTCTGCCGCGTCCCTCCGAGTGACCAAATCCCGCAAGTTCCTCCGACTAATCCGTCCGCGTCATCCGGACCGGACGCCGCTGTTTCACCGCAAGATGCTCTACGAGCACGACTGAAGCGAAGCCGCGCGCGTGACCAAAGCAAGCTCTAGCAATTAAGCCATCAACCAACACGAACTGAAAGATGCCAAACATCAGTAAGGGACCACGCCTCTGGAAGAGACCAGCCGAGCGAGGCCGTCAAGCTCTGTGGATCGTTAAGGACGGCAGCAAGCGCATTTCCACGGGATGTGTTGCCAAGCCATTTGAAATCCGTCCGCCTGAAGCCGCCGAGCAATTTCTGGCCGATTACATTGCGGCAAAGTACGCGCCTGAGCGCAGGATGAGGGACGTTGATCGCATTTTTCTAGCCGATGTCCTCCTGATCTATCACACGGACCGACGCGCGAAATTTGAGGACAAGATCCAGCAACGCCGTTTCGATGCTTCCCTTGACCGCCTCAATGAATATTTCGGCAATCGCAAACTCGGCGAGATTTCACAAGCTTTGACGGACGGGTATGTGAAGCATCGAGGCACCCCTGGCGGCGCACGCCGCGACCTTGAGAATCTCAGGGCCGCCATCAATCATCACGCCAAACAAAACCTCCATCGCGCGGTCATTGCCGTAACGCTACCGCCGAAGGGGCAGGCAAGAGAACGGTGGTTAGAACGAAGTGAAGCTGCTCAACTTTTATGGGCAGCTTGGCGGCACCAGGAGGTGCAGACGATCCATCGCGGGAAGAACAAGGGCCTCAAGATCAAGACCGCGAAGCACACGCTTCGGCATCTTGCTCGCTTCCTCTTGATCGGGCTGTATACGGGGACCCGCGCCGCCGCGATTGCGGCGGCTTCGCCAAAGCGCGAGGAAGGCCGCGCATATGTCGATCTGAAAACTGGCATTTATTACAGGCTCGCCCGCGGCAAACGCGCCACGAACAAGCGGCAACCACCTGCGCCACTTCCAGACCGCCTCTTGGCACACATGCGTCGGTGGGTAGACAAGAAAATCATTGCGACCTGCTTCGTTGAATGGAACGGCAAGCCCATTAAATCAGTGAAGAACGCCTTTGCTCGGGCCGTTGATTTGGCCAAGCTCGACCTCTCGGACGGCAATGTGACGCCGCACACATTGCGCCACACCGCTGCAACTTGGCTAATGCAGCGTGGCGTCGATCCATGGGAAGCTGCGGGTTTTTTGGGCATGTCCGTGAAGGTTTTGATTGATACATACGGTCACCATCACCCCAACCACTTGCGCGGGGCCGCGGATGCGATCACGAGGAAACCCCGAACTCCTTCTGTTCTAAAGGCTCGGTCCGCGGACCGCTCGCGGACCGGTTGACCGTGAACAAACGTGGATTTTCGTGATTAAGCGTCGCCAAAAAACGCTGAAAAATCATACCCTCTGTAGACGACCCAGTCGCTCATAACGGTCTGGTTGCAGGTTCGAGTCCTGCCGGGCCCACCATTTTCTGATATTCCGAATTTTTGCTAGAACTTCCTCTCCGATCAAGGGGTTGCTCAACGAATTCTCGTTTCGGCGATCAAAATGAGCCGGGAAAATCTTCCTTTGTTTTCAATGGGCAAAAACTAGACCCCGACAGGGTTCGGACTGAATTCATGAAAATGGTTCGATTTTGAGTTTGTTAAGCGATTTCGTAGCCGCTTCATCCTCATCCAGCAATGCGCGCTGCATCCTGTCTTCGCCCGCCAATTCTCTTAGTACCTGCATGAAAACGGCTGCCAAAATCATGGTCCGATCTAGATAATCTGCAGATAGTCGATGAGAAAGAGACTGTGCTTCACGGCAGAACCCCAATTCGACAATAAGTCGGTCATAAGCTGGATGGCCGAAGCAAGAACCAAGTAAAAGGTTTGGAATCACCGCTCCTGTGGGAAGTCACTCGTTATTGTCAGGTTCGTAACCCTCCCATTCGTCCGGTTCATCCGAGGCATAGTACTCACCGGCTTCGTATGATTGGGTATTGATATACGTGTCACCCAAGCCTGCTGCTGCCAACTGAGATAACCCGCCGATCTTCATGCCGCAGGCAATACATTCGAACTTGCTCGGCAAATATTCTTGTTTTTCCGTGATCACGTCACCATCAATAGATTTGCGCGGAGACGAAATCGCGTCACCCGAGACGATGGCATCCGATTGACACGCGGGGCATTTAACACGATGTCCCGCATGCTTAGTTGCCCAGACCGATGATATACCTACTGCCTTTTTCCGCTCCTCCTCGGTCTTCTGTTTCCAAACAGTGGCATGTGCGTTGATAGTCGCTTTGACAGCTTTTGCTGCATCATCTTTGAAGGCGGTGATTAGCTTTTCGGCGGTTGCGGCCTCGGCATCACCGAAGATATCAGCCAGGGTGAGGCCGAGGTCGTTCGTAAGAAATTTGCAGGTCTTATAGAAGAGTGGAAGCCATCCTGAGTGCTTCTTACCTTCGAACGCGTTGTAACCGGAATGAAGCTCGCCGTTACGCAGGGACGTGTGACGCAAGCTGAAACCCGACAACTCAGCAGTGAATTCGGTGGCGACCTTTGCTAGCCGCTCAACTACATCGTTCGTTGCGGCCGTCTTTGGAATAAATTTCTTAACGGTGACTGGATAGCCGACTGCGCTGATAAGGTTGTTTACCTCTTTGAGGTCGGCCAAAAGCGCAGGATCGTAGTCAGACAAATCCGCACGTAATAAGAACTCAAGACAAAAACTGGACCACAGCCCAAATTCCCAGCTGTCTCGCGGCGATTCGATCATTTTCTCGGCATAGCGCTTAGCTTTGGCAACGAGTGCCTCGCTATCCCAGGTATCGCTAAAATCTACTTCTTCAGATTCCTCGCTCAATATAGCTCCCCGAAATAAGCCCGCTGGATAATGCGGTCACTTTGATCCGCACTAACGGCAGATCGTCCATGTAACATGCGCCAGTTGTCAATCCATAACGTATCACCCGGAAATTGAAGAGAAATTGAGATGCGCGGAATCGGCCCCAATTCCTTAGCTATCGCAGCAAATCCTCGAACTCCGGCTGGTGACGCCGGAACGATGAAAACTTCGTCCCATCGAAGAATTGCGTGCCGGACCGGGGTGGGTGGCCGATAAAGCGAATAAAGTGGCGTCGATCCGTTTAGCGGACGCCTCGGTTTGACAAGAGCGTTGCTCAAAACCGATCTCCCGATGCGTCCTACTAGTGCAAAACCGTCAACGAGATCGGTACTGACCGTGCCATAGCCTCGCACGCACCGGAGCATCAGATAGCGGGGCGGAGTTCTGACGTGAGCCAAATCGGTATGAAGCGGAAACACTCCGAGCCCATATATTCCGCTGTATTTATTGGGCTTCGTCTTTGCTTTCACCTGCAGGTTATGAATGGCAGCCACGCCAGAGAGCGACAGTGTCTGCCCTACTGCGGCGGCAATCGCTTCTGCTGACACATCTGGCTGCCAGCGCTCTTTGAAAGCATAGCCATGTTCAGCAACGTTGGCAGCTAAATTTCCCAGTTGCGCTGTTTCGATCAAACCGCGAGGACATGGCTCAGATATGGTAGAAAGCT
>JAJYAH010000743.1 GCA_021779635.1 Pseudomonadota bacterium
CAGAAATCCGCGGTAAAATCCAAGGCAAGATCCAAGGCAAAATCCAGCACCGCCAACAAGACCGGCAAGCTGCCGGAATGGAACCTGGCCGATCTCTATTCCGGCATCGATGCGCCCGAAGTCGCACACGACCTTGCAAGGCTGGACACAGAATGCGTTGCGTTTGAGGCCGACTACAAAGGCAAGCTTGCAGAACAAACCGAAAAAGAGGGGGGCGGCAAGTGGCTCGCCGAAGCGGTCAGGCGCTACGAGGCGATTGACGATCTTGCTGGCCGTCTTGGATCGTATGCCGGCTTGATTCATGCCGGCGACAGCGTCGATCCGGCGATTACCAAATTCTACGGCGACGTCTCCGAACGGTTGACGTCGGCGTCGGTGCATCTGTTGTTCTTCGCCCTCGAACTCAACCGCATCGAGGATGCGGCCATCGACCGCGCGATGCAGACGCCCGAACTCGGGCATTATCGCCCGTGGATCGAGGATCTGCGCAAGGACAAGCCGTATCAGCTGGAGGATCGCGTCGAGCAGCTGTTTCACGAGAAATCCCAGAGCGGTTATGCCGCCTGGAACAGGCTGTTCGATCAAACCATCTCCGGCCTGCGCTTCAAGGTGGCCGGCGGCGAACTTGCAATCGAGCCGACCTTGAATCTGCTGCAGGATCGCGCGCCGGACAAGCGCAAGGCGGCGGGGCAGGCGCTGGCGAAAACCTTCAAGGCCAATGAGCGGACGTTTGCGCTCATCACCAATACGCTCGCCAAGGACAAGGAGATTTCCGATCGCTGGCGCGGCTTCCAGGATGTCGCGGATTCGCGGCACCTGAACAACCGCGTCGAGCGCGAGGTGGTGGACGCGCTGGTGGGCTCGGTTCGCGCCGCCTATCCGCGGCTGTCGCACCGCTACTATCAGCTCAAGGCAGGCTGGTTCAAAAAGAAGAAACTCGCGCACTGGGATCGCAACGCGCCGCTGCCGTTTGCCGCCACTGGCAGCATCGCGTGGCCCGACGCAAGGAACATGGTGCTGACGGCCTATCGCGGTTTCGCGCCGGAGATGGCCGATATCGCCGAGCGGTTCTTTTCCGATCGCTGGATCGATGCGCCGGTGCGGCCCGGAAAGGCGCCCGGTGCGTTCTCGCATCCCACCACGCCGTCGGCGCATCCCTATGTGCTGATGAACTACCAGGGCAAGCCGCGCGATGTGATGACGCTTGCCCATGAACTCGGCCACGGCGTGCATCAGGTGCTGGCGGCGAAGAACGGCGCGCTGATGGCGCCGACGCCGCTGACGCTGGCGGAAACCGCCAGCGTGTTCGGCGAGATGCTGACCTTCAAGCGGCTATTGGCCCAGACCGGCAGCGCCCGACAGCGCCAGGCGCTGCTCGCCGGCAAGGTCGAGGACATGATCAATACGGTGGTGCGGCAGATCGCGTTCTATTCGTTCGAGCGGGCGATTCATACCGAACGGCGCAATGGCGAATTGACCGCCAAGCGCATCGGCGAAATCTGGCTCAGCGTGCAGGGCGAGAGCCTCGGCCCCGCCATCGACATCCGGCCGGGCTACGAGAATTTCTGGATGTACATCCCGCACTTCATCCATTCGCCGTTTTACGTCTACGCCTATGCGTTCGGCGATTGCCTCGTGAACTCGCTCTACGCGGTCTACGAAAATGCCCAGGCCGGCTTTGCCGAGCGCTATCTGGCGATGCTTTCCGCCGGCGGCACCAAACACTATTCCGAGCTGCTCAAGCCGTTCGGCCTCGACGCAAGGGATCCCAAATTCTGGGACGGCGGGTTGTCGGTGATATCGGGCATGATCGATGAACTGGAGGGGATGGGGTAATTGTACAACGAGTGTTGAACGTCGCCAAAGAGCATGTTATACAGATGTATAACATGCTCTTTGGCGTTTCCGATCGCCGTCCGCGAGGAGACTGACCGTGAAAATTGAAATCAAGAAGATCGGCAATTCCGACGGGTTGCTGTTGCCGCGTGAATTGATGCAGCGGCTCGACCTTAAACGGGGCCAGGAACTGCACATTACCGAACTCCCCGGAGGCGGGTTTCAGGCCATGCCCTACGATCCTGACTTCGAGAAGACCATGGAGATCGCAGACCGGATTATGGACAAGTACCGGGACACGCTCGCGGCGCTTGCAAAATAAACAGAGCGCCGAATGAGCGAACCCGAAGAGCCGCTTTGGATAAGCTACGAGCAGGCCATTGCGATCCATAGCCGCCAACTGCGTCGCTTCGGCGGGGCGCCCGGCCTGCGGGATGAAGGTATGCTGCGATCCGCGCTTGAACGGCCGATCAACAAATGGCGCTATGAACAGTCAGACATGGCGGAGCCGGCGGCAGCCTATGCATTTGGGCTCGCGAAAAATCACGCCTTCGTTGATGGCAATAAGCGCATCGCATTCATGGCCATGATGGGTTTTCTACTCAAGAATGGTATTGCCTTCGACCCGGAACCCGCACCATCGACAACCATCATCCTCGCTCTCGCGGCCGGCGAAGTCAGCGAGGAAAGCCTGACACGCTGGATCAGGGACAATTGGCCGCCCGAACCCCGCAAGTAGCGGCGTGCGTCCGGTGCGTAGGCGGTGCATCGCCGTTGCCCTCCCGCCGGGTTTGCGGTAATTCCACGCCAGAATGCGAACATTGACTGGGGATACCGATGGCAGAGCATAACGAAGTGGCCTACACGACCGCTGATGGCAATGATTATGAGGCCCATGAGCAGACCTATGAGGGCTTCATCATGCTGGTGAAATACGGCACCGCCGCCGTGATCTTCATCGTTGCCATGATGGCGATTTTCCTGACCTGACTGATGGCCGGTCGCGCCGCTGCCGAGCGGCGCGGTTTGGAAAAACTGTACGCTGTCCGCCCGCAAAACCGGTATCCATCTTTGCGAAACAAGCTAGTTTGCTCGCGCGCGCGCATTGCGCCGCCGGAGGCCCCATGAAGATTGCCGTCGCCAAGGAAATCGATCCATCCGAGCCGCGGGTAGCGGCTTCGCCCGACACGGTGAAAAAATATAGGGCGCTGGGCGTCGATATCGCCGTGGAACCAGGCGCCGGCATCAAATCGGGCCTGCCGGATTCGGAATTCACCGCCGCTGGCGCTGTCGTCAGTGCCGACGCGCTCAAGGACGCCGACATCGTCATCAAGGTGAAGCGGCCCGAAGCTTCCGAGCTTGCCCATTACAAGCGCGGCGCGCTGGTCATCGCCATCATGGACCCTTACGGCAATGATGCGGCGTTGAAGGCAATGGCGGATGCCGGCATCTCGGCATTCGCGATGGAATTGATGCCGCGCATCACCCGCGCGCAAGTGATGGACGTGCTGTCGAGCCAGGCCAATCTCGCCGGCTACCGCGCGGTGATCGAGGCGGCGGAGGCGTTCGGCCGCGCCTTTCCGATGATGATGACGGCGGCGGGCACCGTTCCGGCGGCCAAGGTATTCGTGATGGGCGTCGGCGTCGCCGGCCTGCAGGCGATCGCGACGGCGCGGCGGCTCGGCGCCGTCGTCACCGCGACCGATGTTCGCCCCGCCGTGAAAGAGCAGGTCGAGAGTCTCGGCGCCAAATTCCTTGCGGTCGAGGACGAGGAGTTCAAGCAGGCCGAAACCGCCGGCGGCTACGCCAAGGAAATGTCGAAGGAGTATCAGGCCAAGCAGGCTGCGCTCACCGCCGAGCATATCAAGAAGCAGGACATCATCATCACCACCGCGCTGATCCCGGGCCGTCCGGCGCCGAAGCTGGTCTCCGCCGAAATGGTGAAGTCGATGAAGCCGGGCTCGGTGCTGGTCGATCTGGCGGTCGAGCGCGGCGGCAATGTCGAGGGCGCCAGGCCCGGCGAAGTCGCCGATGTCGGCGGCATCAAGATCGTCGGCTTTACCAACGTTGCCGGCCGCGTCGCGGCCTCGGCCTCGAGCCTTTACGCGCGCAACCTAGA
>JAJYAH010000744.1 GCA_021779635.1 Pseudomonadota bacterium
CATGCACCGGTCAGAAAAACTTTCATCGGCCTCTCTTGCTTGTAGTCGTCATTTCCGCTGATGACCCGCCGCCCGCGAACCATTCAGGAGCGGCTCATGATTGTAAGGCTCGGGCACCTACAGAAGCCCGGTGCTTGAAATCAGTGTTGGCGCGGCGCAGGCTTTCCACATTGCCGATATCACGGTGGTAGCCGTGCGTCTCGACACAGCGAATCCGTCCGAGGAACCTGGGAATGACTTCCGTAGACAGATCAACAACGCTTTTTCCCATGGCAGCGATCGTGTCAACCACGATCGGCTCGAACACGTAAACCGCCCCGTTCGCAAGATTTCCAGGCGGGTTTTTGACCTTCTCGTGGAACGCAACCACGGTCTCCCCGGCATCGAGCTCCAATATGCCGCAGGATGAGGGATCATCGGTCCGAAAGCCGAGCATCGTGATGGCATGACCCGGCGGGCGGGTCTGGTGGGCGCGCAAAAGACCCCGGACATCAAAGTCGGTGAGATTATCGGCATGTGCAAGCAGGAACGGTTCGTTCCGTAGCCACTCCTTGTTGGCAAGCGCTGTCCCACCGGTCCCGAGCAGGGATTCTTCGTGCACGAGGTCAATTCGTGATCGCCATGGGGAGGTAGCAATGTGACGTTCCACCTGGCGGGCGAGCCAATGGGTGTTGACCAGGATTCTTTCGATCCCTGCGCTGAAAAGCAGATCGAACCAATAATCCAGTAAAGGCCGCCCGTCGATTTCGACCAAACATTTCGGGACGGTGTCCGTGACGGGACGCAATCGCTCGCCTCGGCCGGCCGCAAGAAGCAGGGCTCGCATATCAGTGCCAGTGACTGTCGAAATCAAACTTGGCGTCGTCGATCTCGGTCAGGATGTCAGAGACGGTGAGGGGGGCGTTTCCAACCCGCGAAACCTGCAAGGCGGCGGCGATGGCGCCAAGATAGGAGCTTTGCCAGATGTCGGCGCCGGTCCGCAAGGACATCGCGGTGCTTAGGAAAAAGCTGTCGCCCGCGCCCGAAACATCCTTGGGAGAGGAGTTGAAAGCGGGCAGGCGATCGGCTGGAAATACCGCGCTTGTCGAGGGATGTATCAGCATTCCTTCAGCGCCGAGCGTGATGACCAAATTATTTGCCTCTGCTCTGGAAAGCAGTTGTTGTCCGATCGCGGCCAGTCCCGATTCAAAATCATTCACGGCTAAACGGGCTTCGCGCTCGGTCGGGGTGATCAGCGCCATTTTCTTGAAGCGAGACACGTCTCCGATTTGGGACGAAGCCTGGCTGTCCGCGGCCATCATGACGCCTCGCGCCTGAGCCCGCTCGGTGATCGCATCGACGAGGGGCTGCGGCAGGCAACCATAGTTGAAGCAGGAGAACAGGATCAGATCCGTCTTTGGCAAAGCCGCATCGACCGTTTGCAGCAGCTGCTGCTGGATTTCCGGGCTCGCCGGATGATGCCTCAAGTGATTTACCCGCAAGAGTGTCTTGGATAGAGCCCGAAATCGCTGCTTTCGAGTGGTTGGCCGGGTGCTATCGACGAAGAAGTGATAATTGACGCCTTGGCCGCGCAACTCCTCGCGGGCAAAATCAGCGAATTCATCCTGACCAGTGATACTGCAGTAGCTGACATCCGCTCCCAAGCCATTCGCGTGCGCGGCAACGGCTCCGGACCCTCCAACAAACGTTTTCGAGGCGATGGGTGTGACCACAATCGTGGGGTCTTCCTGCGACATGCCGATGGGATCACAGGTGACGTATTCGTCGATGATCAGATCTCCAACCACGAGCACCCGCATGCCGGCGATTTTGCCGAGGGTGGATCTCAATGTGGACATGTCGAAGCCGTGGCGATCGGGAAAATCGCTGGGCTTGGTGATCGTGGAGTGATTGGGTTCGGAATATTCGCGCTCCAGAAGCGCTAGTGAGGTAAAACCCACCTCGCCGGAGCTGAAAACCAGCCGTCCGCCATAGGTCTCGACGGCAATTTTCTCCTGGTTGAAGCGGGATTCAAACTCCTTCCCCTTGACAACGACGTCAGGCTGAAGGGCCGCGATAAACGCCGTCGGCGAGACATCAAGCGCAATCGCGTGCTTCACCATCGCGATGCAACGCACGTTTTCCAACCGCATATCCTGCGGTAACGATACGCCGGGATTGTTGTCGTGATTCACGCCGACAACCAGGACGTCAGCTTGTTCTGCCGCGAATTTAAGCAGCCGAAGGTGGCCGGGATGCACGGCATTGAAGTTGCCAGACACAAAGGCAATCTTCGCTCCGCCCTCGCACGATGCGCGAAGTTCACGCGCTGCCGTTTGGCAGGCGCCCGATCGTTCATAAAAGTTCAAAGCCGCCCCCCGATACCGCCCTAGGTCGCCTTAATGCGACTTTTGGTTGCGAACGTCAATGGAACTCGCAGCCCTCCAATTCACCGGAACCTGCTGAAAGCAAGCAAATCTCGGCCGAACAAGAATAGCAGTGTTACTGTCCGGCCCAGTCGAACGTGATTCATGTTAGCAAGTTAGCGTCCACTTGCGAGCGCCTTCAACACGTAGAGCTCACGATTCAGGCCCCGAACCACAGTAAGATGTTGCGATAAAGGCAAAATTCCCTTTCGCCTTCTTTTGCAAGGATCGAGATTTTAGGAAGGCTGCATAAGCACGGGCAGGCACTCCCGTCCTTGCGACCCCATCGGTCTCTCCTCACTCTTCAGGAGTTTCGGGGGGGGGGCACTTGAAGATCTGGGCGCGAAGAACTCGGGAATTTGCTGTGATCGACCGAACTCATCCGGACGCGCAGCTGGCGCAATTCGATAGATTAGAAGCTCGCTCGCGCCCGCCGATGCCTCTCCCAGGGTTTGCGCCGATCAAGACACTGCAGGGTCCACAATATCTGGCAGGCCTGTCGCCACAGCGTGGCTTCATAGCGGCTCAGCCGATCAAGGGGTGAGGTGGGCAGATCAGTCAGCTGCAAGAAAGATTGTGTGAGAGCGTCCGACTGGTCGTCGAGGCCGAGCGTAGCCGGTGAATTGTCGTCGAAGGTGTGGACGTGCTTGTCTGGTGTTTGCTGCGCGTCATCCTCGCGGCGCGTCGCGTTTCCGGGGATGGTGCCGACCACATTGTGACGCTGGCGATGGACATGTCGCCGGCGGCCCAGGAGTTCGCGGGCCTGGATATTGAAGAGCCCCGCCTCGATGGCTGATGCGCGGCGCAGCCGCCACAAGAGGCTGGCGAGGCGAAGCACAAGTTCGCGCTCGACGGCCGAGTGGGCATCGAAGTCAGCCGTGACGGCCATTTCAAACGCGGCGTAGTCCGCAGCGTCTTCCAGGGCACCGACCACCGTTTCGGCGGTCAGGCCATGGCGAAGTGCATTCTGGCGCGACCGTCGTTTGCCCTCCTCGGTGCTGGCGCGCGGGATAGGGCAAACTCGCACGTTAAGGCAAAGCAGCCGGCGCCAAAGCGAGAGGGCCCCAAGAGGTAGGCTGCCGGTGATGGCGACCTGAACGGAGGCGAACTCAGAACAGCAAAGTCCATCTTGCTGCGGAAAACACCGCTGAGGAGGGGAACGCAATAAGCTGACGAAAAGCGCGACGCCGACGAAGCGTTGCCCGGACCCCGGGAACGCGAGAGCGATTTTCCAAGGTGCGACGGCAGCGTCCGAGTTGATGCGACAGCGTGCCCGAAGTGCCGTGGTCTGGCACTATCACAAAAAGGGATTGGCGATCGTAATCTGCGGCTTCCGGGTGAGTATAGCATCTGCATTTCGTAGTGGAGCAGGACCAACCATGGAGTATGTTAGCGATTGGCATGTGACCTGCGGGTTTCGTTTCCTCGATCGCGACATGCTCCGTTTTTACAGCGCGCATAAAGAGGTCGGTTATTGCAACAGCGAAGCGGACTGCGGATGCGCTTGAAGAACACTGCACTGCTTAATGTTTGCCTTTTGTCAAGATCG
>JAJYAH010000745.1 GCA_021779635.1 Pseudomonadota bacterium
CTTGAGGCGTTCAACGCAGTCCTCGACAAGTATACGCTCGCAGACCTGATGCTCAGGCCGAAGGACTTTGGGGTGCGGCCCGCGGCCTGACGGGCGGCGCGGGACCGCAACTGCCTATGCGGCGGCAACCGCGAACGCCGTTTCGGTCCGATCGGCTGCAGCGCGAATCGCGGCGATGGCCATCCAATCGCGAAGCAGCCCGTTGTCCTCCTTCGAGAAAGATGCCCGGCGCTTGATATCCTCCAGCGTCTCGGCAGGGTGACATCGCGCGAAATCCGCGCGGATAAGCTGCTCGAGATGAGCCCGCTCCGCCTCGTTGGCAGGGCGCACATAGTCATGGGAGTTGCTCAACATGTCCGCGTCTCCTGGTTCAGGTATCTCTCCGACTAGTACAGTCCAGCGGACGACAGCTCACCCGTCGCTCAAGCATGAACGCCACCCTCAGTTCTCAGCAGGCGCAGGCGAACGCGCCAGATGTCAGGCCCTTTCTCGAGGTATGACCAGTTGCAGCGCGAACCGTGGCGCGCTTCCAGCTGCAGGCGCAGCGGCTTGGGATCATGATCGGCGACGATCTGCAGCGAATCATCCGGAGCAAGATGCTCGAACAATCGAAAGAGAATCGTGTGACGATGTCGCGGATCGATATCCACGACCTTGATGACACGTTCATTGCGGTTCGCTTCGGACATGACCGGACTCCTGCGAGAGAGGCTTACTCTGCGCGGGTTGTTGCGCCTTCCATTCGAGTTCGAGAAACAGTGCCGTGATGTGGCGGATCAACCGTTCAGTATGGTCCGGCTCAAGAACCCTGCGCAAAACACCCCGGAAATGGGGCTTCATGATTCGACCGGTGATGCCGCGATCGGCACACATCAGATCGATCATGTTCTGGTCGAGGGGTGAAAGGCTTCCGCTTGTCGTCGCCAAATCAAAAATGGAGTTGAGCGATCGCTCCACCTTCCCCCAATTGGCACCCGAGATGTGGGTCAGGACGTTGCCGAGATGCGGATGGACCCGAAAGCTGACGAGCACCCGCAACGCCAATTCAGCGATTGAGGGATCCGGGCGCGCCGCCACGCTGTGGCGCTCCGGCGTCCCGGGCGGAAATTCACACTGGAGAATCGCCCCCGGCGGGGTCCGTAACTCTGTTTGGCTGTCCAGTCCGGATTGAGCACGCATCGATTGACCCCGACAAGAATATAAGATATATTATCAATACATCTTTTAAGGTGCCTCGGCAAGGACAATCGAGATGACCGAACGTTGCAAGGGTGCGGAGTCTTCGGAGCGGTCCCCGCGCGACATCGAGTTCAATGACGACACATTCGTCGTCGACGCTGCGCTGCTGGGCGAACTTCTGGACGTCCCCGCGTCACGCGTGCCCGTCCTGATGCGTGACGGGACGATCACAAGCGTCTGCGAGCGTGGGGTCGACGACAACGAGGGTGAATTCCGGCTCTCGTTTTTCCACCGTAACCGTCGCGCGCGCCTGAGCACGGATCTGACGGGCCGCATCATTCGTCGATCGACCGTCGATTTCGGAGATCGTCCGATCCCGGACGCCCTGCATCGACCGGGCGACTGAAGATAGATCGGCCCTGAAACGAGGAGAACGATGCAGATGACCCACGATTATCCGGCCCCATTGGCAGATCTCCCAGGCAGCGAGCTCGACATATCAAAAATGCCGGGGCACTGGTTGCTGGCGCGCCTCGGCAAGCGCGTCCTGCGTCCTGGAGGTCTCGGGTTGACACGAGCCCTTCTCGATGGGCTCGCTATCGGGCCGGCCGACGAAGTGGTGGAGTTTGCGCCAGGTCTCGGCGTGACGGCCCGCATGATCCTGCAACGCGGTCCGCGCTGCTACACCGGTGTCGAACGGGACGCAAAGGCGATGCAATGGACAGTCCGCCAGCTCCCGCCGAATCCAAACATATCGGTTGTTGTCGGCAAAGCCGATCAAACGTCCCTGCCGGCCGCCTCCGCTTCCGTGGTCATCGGCGAGGCGATGTTGAGCATGAATACCGCAGAGCACATGCGCCTGATCGCGACAGAGGCGTTTCGGCTGCTTCGTGCCGGCGGTCGCTATGGCATTCACGAACTCGCGGTCGTCCCGGAGAATATGCCGGCCCACCAAAAGCACGAGATCGATCGAACCCTCTCGTCCGTGATTCATGTCGGCGCTCGCCCTCTTCCCGCCACGGAGTGGAAAGCCTTGCTGGAGAGTGTTGGATTCCGTATCGTCACGATTGCCTATGCGCCGATGCACCTGCTTCGGCCCACCCGGCTCATCCAGGATGAGGGTATTCCGGGGGCGCTGAGGCTCGCCAAAAATCTCATTCTCGATGGCGCGGCGAGACGACGGGTGGTTGCGATGCGGCAGGTATTCGAGCGCTACCGACGGAATTTGAGCGCGATCTGCATTGTCGCGCAGAAGGACTAGGCGTGTCCATGGAAGACCGGTCCCAATTGGCTGAACGAATCCTCGATCAGGCCGCAGATGCGGTCATCTATACAAACCGCTCGGGCGAGATCGTCCGCTGGAACCGCGCCTCTGCTGCTTTGTTCGGATTCTCCGCGGAAGAGGCGCTCGGCCAAAGCCTCGATCTGATTATTCCCGAGCATCTGCGAGCCTCCCACTGGCGAGGCTTCAACGCGGCGATGAGCAACGGTGTGACGAAGCTTGAAGGCCGCCCTACGCTAACCCGCGGGCTGCACAAGAGCGGACGCAAACTATACGTCGAGATGACCTTCGCGATCGTCAAAGGCGGCGCCGAGGGCGACGTGCTTGGCTCGGTCGCCGTGGCGCGAGACGTAACCGACCGCATTGAGCGAGAGCGCGCCGCCACCCGCGCCTCCCGAGGCGCTTGAAGATTTTGGTTCCCGTTATCCCGGTCAGGCGCAGCCTCGGGGTTACGAGTACTCAGGTCCTTCGAATCCGAGCCGGGGACCTGCTCGCTGATACGATTGCCAAACTCGGAGGTGGCGTTGGCGCCGTCATGCCGGCGTCGGGAATGGCCGCAATTGATCTCGTATTGGCGCGACTGAAATCTGATGAGCTCGTGATTGCCGCGCGCGATTGCCATGGAGGCATCTATCGACCGTTCAGTGCCCGGCGCGGCAGAGGCCAGTTCGATGTGTCCTTTATCGATCAGAGCGACGAAGCGACGCTGTCAATTGCCGGATCTTTGATAGCGAGACTCACTGCCCGAGGGTTGCCTTGGCTGCTGCAACCCAATATTGAAGTTGAACGCAACGAAGATTCAGAAACCTGTTCGCAAATCGAACCCTGTTTTGCCATTCACCGCATGTTTGGCGCAGCTGCCGCCTTTTTGAAATTTGGAGGAATTCAGCATGCGTCGATGGAGTCCGCGTTTCGATTGGAAGCACTTGCAAAATTGGGTACCCGGAGTTCTTGGGGCTTCCGCGGTTATTCTGTTGGTAGTTGTCGCCGCGAGTTCGCCGACGCGGATCAATTCAAAGCCGGCCGAGTTACCGCCATCGCAATCAGCCGCGCTGCTAACCAAAAGTAAAGCAGACAGTCCCCGAATTCCCTCTCAACCGGGGGCATCTCAAACATCTTCGATCGCAGACACCGCAGGGAAAGCCCCTGCGCTACCGCCACCTGCTGCGGTCGTAAGTACCGACGAAACGGTTAAGCCAGCGCCAATGCACGATCACGCAATGATCAAAGCCCAGGCGGAGCCAGCTTCCCCGGACAAGGCTACTGTGGTTCCGGCGAAGGGCCAACAGAACGACGCCGCCGCCAACGCCGCAGGATTGCCAGGCGACCCCCTCGCGGGGCGCCAGGTCTTCAAAAAATGTCAGGCTTGTCATTCGCTGGAGCCGGGAAAGACCATCCTGGGTCCAAGCTTGGCCGGTATCGTCGGCCGCAAGTCGGCGACCGATGCCAATTTCAGCTATTCGCCGGCGATGAAGCAGGCGGCTTTGACGTG
>JAJYAH010000746.1 GCA_021779635.1 Pseudomonadota bacterium
CTATGAAGGTCGGAAAGTACGCAGAGAGTGTAGGGGCGGCAGCGCGGCAAGCGCAAGTCGATTCCACCGCGCAGTGTCAGTAGACGTGATCTGTCGCCTGTTTGTAGCCCCTGAAGTGTCCTGTTTTGGTGCCCCGGAACAAAGGGGGCACGATGGGCACGGTATCCATTCGCGAAGGTGTACGACGGATGCAGCTCTCGAATTTCCCAGAACGGACGGAAGCCGAAGGCGCTGACGCAGGAAGCGGCGTCCGAGTGTCTCGGGGTCGGCGTATGGACGTTTCAACGCTGGAGGGAACGCTACGAGGCGGAAGGCGCTGGTTGGCCGGCGCATGGATCGGCGATCGCCGCGACGGGCGCCGGAGCGCCGCCGCCGGCCCGTCTCGAAGACCTCTACGTACTGCACTTACGGACGTCCATAAAGACTGTTACAGCGCAATCGACCTAACCCAACAAGGCGGTCCACACCGGAGAGGAGACGCGTGGCACCGCCGACGAGCCCGGTGATGCCGGGCACGATTCCGATACCGACGTCCCGGCAGATCCAAACGCACTGCTAGAGCAGTTCGACCGAGTTGGGTGCAAAGCTGATGAAGGATTGCGATTGCGGCGCACTGCCGGTGGGCTGAAGATAACCGCCTCGTTGGCATGATCGGCGACCGCGATATTTCCGTCCGGTGCATTGCGGGGGGTATCATCGCCAGCTGTCATACGATGGCCGACGCAGAGCTCCCATCTTACTACAGACGGTCGCTCTCTTCGTAGAGTCTCAGCTTGCGCTGCATTGGCGCTTCATCAACCTGGAACAGGATGGCCGGCGCAGCGGTAGAACGGTTGACGATCTCGATCCCGGAATGGGTCGCAACGGCAACGGTGTCCTGGTTGCTCCATCTTAGCATAGCTCCGTCGAGCTGCGCCTCACCTTCCCCGTCAACTACATGAAGAACTGCGGAAGCGGAATGGCGGACGGGCCGGATGGTTTCACCCGGGCGCAGCATAATCGCAGAAAAGCGAGGGATCCGCAGGCATTCCAGACCGGTCCCGAGATTAACGTAGGCGAGCAGCACAATTTCGCTGGCGTCCGTCACGCCAGCCATGTCGCCAAGCGCTGCGCGCGTCTCCTTCCACGGAAAGCGCCGCAGCGAATATGCGTTGCGGGGCCCATTTATGACCGTGTAGGGCAGCAGGCCGGAGCGGCGGTAGCGAGTTTGCGAGGCGTCCGGCTGGTTGTGGACGGTCTGCGGCTTGCCGTCGAGGCAGTAGAAAGCTTCCAGCAAATACACCACCGGAAGGTCGAGCGCGTCGAGCCAGACGACCGTGCCCGAGCCTGCAGTTCGCGGCTCTGAAGACCGCCTTCGCCTCGCTCGCAAGAGAGATGCTCCATAATCCCTCACATTTTCGCGAATTCGTCCTCGCTTAGCCGAGACGGGCTCGACTAGCAGCGGCATCCACCGGACGCGCAGGCCTGAGAAGAGCAATTTTTTGGCTAACCTCGGGCGCCGGTCGCGCTGTCATTTTTTTTGGTAAGGGTGCGGTGGATCAGCGGGACCAGTTGCCCGATCATGTCCTTGCCGCCGCCGTCCACCCACTCGGTCAATTTCTGGATGCAGAAATCCAGAGTGTCGCGCTCCGCGGCGGTTAATGGAGTCAGGAAATACTCCTCCATTTCACCGGCGATCTGCGTCACCTTTTCGCACATCTCACGTCCCTTCGCGGTGGTGTGCAGATTGAATTGCCGGGCGTCTTTTTTGCCGATCGTTCGCCGAATAAATCCGACCTTGATGAGCTTCGACAGCATACGCGACGTTAAGCTTCGCTCGAACCGAGTCTCCGCGGCGAGATCACTGAAGGTGATGCCCGGATTATCGTCAGTGAGACGCAGAATGCGCAGTTCGCGCACATTGAGACCGCAGCATTGGACATAGACTTCATTGGCCATATCGATCGCGCTGCTGCTCAGGGTGTCCATCCGATAGGTTAAATGCCGCTCGACCTTCTCTCGCCGCATCGTTTCCTCGTCCGTATCCCGGCACCAGGCCAGTATTGTTGTCATATAAGATTGTTGCAAATACCAACTACTAATGCTTTGCTTGCTTCCGGCTCCTGCGACCTCGATGGCCGGAGCCGTCGGGTGAAAGCCTTTCGTTCCTTGAAGCCTATCAGCTACTGGCGCGCAACAACATGTCGATGGGATTGGAATGGATGCTCTTGAATTCCTGCAGCGCGAACTGACGTTGTGGCGAGCTGGCGCTATGATTTCCATGCCTATCCAGAAATCGGTTTTCAAGAAACCCGCGCGGCTGCCAAGGTTGCCGGACTGCTCGCCGGCTGGGGCGTCGAGATTCGGACCGGGATCGGGGGCACCGGAGTGATCGGGGTCCTGCGCGACCGCCGGCCCCGTAACAACGCCATCGGCTTCGGCGCCGATTTGGACGCCTTGCCGATTGCCGAGCGCGCCGCGTGCCCTATCGCTCGACTCGGTCGGATGCGTTCCACGGCTGCTGGCATGACGGGCACACCTCGACCTTGCTGGGCGCGGCCAAATACCTTTCCGAGCATCGGGATTTCGCCGGCGCGTTCTATTTCATCTTCCAGCCCGCCGAGGAAACCTTGCGCGGCGGGCCGGCGATGATCGGTCTGTTCACCCATGCGCTGGTCAGCGAGGTTTACGGCCTGCTTAATAATTCGTTGATAACGCCCGGCAAGATCGGCATTCGCGCCGGCGCGATCCTGTCAGGCTGCGATCCGCTGCGGATCGAGGTGCACGGCTTCGGCGCGCATGGGGCGCATCAAGGCGTCGATCCGATCGTTGCCGCCTGCGAACTCGTCGGCTTGTTGCAGACCAACGTCAGCTGGGCGCTCAATGCCTTGGATTCCGGAGTTGTAAGAATCGAAACCATCCACTGCGGTACGGCTGCCAATGTGATTTCCGATCTGGTGGTGCTAGATGGCACGATCCGCTCGATGTCGAAAGATGGCCGGATGTTGCTGCTTCGCCGCGTTCGCGAGATCTGCGACGGGGTTGCCAACTGTTCCGACATCACGATCTCTTCCGATATCGGACCCGGCTGTCCGCCGACGGTCAATCACGCCGAGCAATCGGCGGCGGTTGAACGGCCGGCGAAGCACCTCGTTGGGCGGGAGAATCTCATCTCCGACATCGCGCCGGTGATGGCGTCGGAAGATTTCTCTTTCAAGCTGCAAGAGCAGCCGGGGGCCTATTTCTTCGTCGGGCAGGGCGGCCAAAACTGCCGTCATCCTGAATACGTTTTCAACGATGCGGTCATGCCGGTCGGCGGCGCGATGTTCGTGCAGATTGCCTACGACCGGCTCAATCGGGACTAACTACAAAACATAAATTGGTGGAAGCAATGGATAAACAAGGCCGCACTGGATCAGGAAACGCCTCGCAGGATGCCACGTTGGCGATGCGTCGCCGCGTCGTGGTCGCATCGACATTGGGCAACGCCTTCGAATGGTTCGACTACGCCATCTTCGGCATGTTCGCGCCGATAATCTCAAAACTGTTCTTTCCGACCAGCAACGAGGCCAACTCGATGCTGCTGACCTTTGCGACATTCGCGGTCGCCTTCGCGATGCGGCCGCTGAGCGGCGTCCTGTTCGGACTCTATGCGGATCGCTTCGGCCGCAAGGGCGCGCTGACCCTGATGATCATCATGATGGCCATCGGCACCGGCATGATCGGCTTGCTGCCGACCTACGCGGCGATCGGCATTGCGGCCCCGCTGTTCATGGTAGTCGCAAGGTTGATCCAGGGCATTTCTGTTGGTGGTGAATTCTCCAACGCCACCGCCATGCTGGTCGAATATTCGCCGGAGAACCGCCGCGGTTACTACGGCAGTTTCCAGATGGTATCGCAGGCACTTGGCTTCACGGGCGGCGCGCTTCTGGCGTATCTCGCCACCACCTATGCATCGCC
>JAJYAH010000747.1 GCA_021779635.1 Pseudomonadota bacterium
AGAAGCGGTGACGACAGGAATCCGCCCATCGGTCCCCATAGCCAGGTCCAGAACGCGAGTGCGATCAGCACTGCAAGCGCGTTGAGTTCGAGCCGGCGGCCGATGATGGCCGGTGTGACGAAATGGCCTTCAAGAAATGTAAGTCCGACGAAGGAAAGCGGCGCGATCAACCCGGCTCCGATGGTAGAGAATGCGATCACGCCCACCACCGTCAGGGTCACGAACATCGCGACCGGCCCGATAATTGGAAAGAAATTCAACGTCGCCGCCAGCGCGCCGAGTCCGGCGGGATTTGGCATGCCCGTGGCCGCGCAGATGATGCCGGTTGCCGCGCCGACCCCGAGATTGATCGTCGTTACCGTCAGCAGATAACCGCCAAGATGCTCCTCAATGGCATTCAGGATCCGCAGGGTTCGCAGCCGCGATTCATGCCCGGTGAAGGTCATGATCAGCGCGCGTCGCAGGTCTCGCCAGCTCGCGATGAACAGGACGAGCGTTGCAAAGAACAGCAGGAATTCGGTGAAAGTCGGCGACAGGAATTCCAGCGTCGGCTGGACCCACTCGAATTTGGGCATCTGAAATGGCGCCGCCGGGAAGGAGTCGGATAGGCCAAGCATGTTCTGGAGGTCATGCCAAAGCGCCAGCGGCCGGTCGAACAGGTGCAGTTTGCCCTTGAGTCGCGCGCCGAGCTCCGGCAGGCGCGCGCTCCATTCTATCAGCGGCGAAGAAATGAGGCCGACGATGAACGTGACGCCGGCCCCCACCGCGCTCACGATCAGAACCGCCGAAAGCGCACGCGGAATTCGATGACGTTCGAGAAAGCCCGCCGCCGGCGACAGCATGGTGCCGACCACGAATGCGGCCACGACGGGCAAGAAGAACGCTTTGGCGACATAGAGCACGGCAACGACAGAGATCAACAGGAGCGAAATCAGCGCAAACGCAACAAGCTCCGTGCGGCGAATGGTCGGAGCAAATCCGGCGTTGCTGTCAGGCAGCGGCACGTCGGCCGCATCTCCGGGAAACGCACGTTCGTTGGGCGGGACACGCAATAGTCTCTCCCCGCGCGGCGAACATGGACAGTGAGCCGCGGCATCGCGCGACGAAAGGGCTCAGGCCGATATAATCCGCAACACCGCCAGCAGTTCCGTCGCGGAACGGTCAAGCGCGGTCTTTTTGACAGGTTGGATCTGCTTGAACCGGGGACGGAACTGCTGGGCCTCGGCAGCGTTTGTTGATGACGGCATCAAGATGGTGCGCATAACGGCAGGGCCGGTCATGACAGGGATATTCGCAGGCGATCGCCGTACGGCCGCAGCCCCGCTCGTTGTCACCGGGACACCGTGCATGGCCGATCCACAAAGAAATTCCGGGTCGCTCAGGATGCTTGCGATGGATCAAAAAGCTCTGACTCAAACAGGTCTACCAATTATCAAATACCGCAGTATTGCCGCACGACCCGAGTGAACTTGTGAACCAGGCATCATCGCATGCCAGTCAAGGATGACAGGTCATGGCACTGGAAATTTCCCGTAATCAAACGCAGCGGCTGCGCGTCATTAACGCGCTCATTGTTTTCGGCGCGATCTCATTTGCGCCGGCAGTTTTCACAGGCCGGGCGAACGCGCAAGCGCTCGGCTACGCACCGGCCCCGCAAGCCTCGTTTCCGTCAGACAATATCTTGACGGCGCCGGCCAATTCCGCGCTGCCGGATGAAGGCGGCGGAAGCACCTACGTGCGTCCGGAGCGGCTGCATCGCGCCGTTGTGGCGCTTGCCACGAGTGAGGCGCCGGGCACGGTGATCATCGATACCGGTAACACCGTGCTCTACTACGTGCTCGGGCAAGGCCGGGCCATGCGCTACGGCGTCGGTGTCGGCCGCGAGGGGTTCACCTGGTCCGGCGTCCAAACCATCACCCACAAGGCGGAGTGGCCGGATTGGCATCCGCCGGCGCGGATGATCGCGCGTCAGCCCTATCTGCCGCGCTTCATGGCGGGTGGTACCGGCAATCCGCTCGGCGCCCGCGCCATGTATCTTGGCTCCAGCGAATATCGCATTCACGGTACCAACGATCCGTCGACGATCGGGAAGTTTGTGTCGTCAGGCTGCATCCGGTTGACCAACGAGGATGTCATCGACCTGTTCAGCCGCGTCAATGTCGGTACCAAGGTGGTGGTTCTGCCGAAAAATGCTCCGCATCTCGAAGCCAAGAGAACGGTCACCGGAGACAATAACGTCGCGGCGGCCTCGCGGCCCCGACCTGTGGTGACGACGTTGCCGTCGGGTCGCCAGGCGATGAACCTTTCTACCTCGCCGCTGTACTGAACCGGTCTCGGAGGCGGACATGATGGTGCGATCAGGCAGGCTCGCATTGGACGCGGCAGCGGCCCTGATCGTGGTGGTGTTGGCCCCCGCTGCGCAGGCGGAGGATTTTCTTTCCGCCCTGTTCGGGGCATTTGGCCGGCCGCTGCCATATGCGAGCGGGGGCAACAGTTCCGGCGTCCCCGAAAGCGATATTCAGCGTCCGCGTACGCTTTATTCCTACTCCGGTGGCTCGCAGGCCTATTGCGTGCGTACCTGTGATGGGCGCTATTTTCCGATCGCCGCGACCGGCAATCAGAGCCGGGCGGCATCCTGTAACAGCTTCTGTCCGGCGAGCGACACCAGGATGGTCTACGGCAGCAATATCGACGATGCAATCACCGAGAGCGGAAAGCCTTATTCCGAACTGCCGAACGCGTTTCGCTATCGCAGCGAATTGGTCGCGGGCTGCACCTGCAACGGCAAGGACCCAACCGGCCTCGCATCGATCAAAATCGAAGACGACCCGACGCTTCGTAAAGGCGACATCGTGGCAGGTAGCGGCGGGTTGATGGTTGCGGGCGGTGGCGCCGATCGGCGGGGCGCATCGCTGACCCTCTCGCCTGCTCCAGAAGCTGTGCGCTCACACTATCGGCGCGTGCCGGTGGTGGCGTCGCAGTAGAGGCGGTCGCGATTTATCCCCGGGCAAGACGCGCTGTTCAGGCCGCGCGGATCTTGCCCAGGAATTCGGTGACCTGTTTGCCCAGCGCAAGGCTCTGCGTTTCCAGCGTCTGAGAGGCGTGCCTTACGTCCTCCGCCGCTGCGGCGGCGGCATCCGCGTCGGCTTTGACGCCCGTGATATTCTCCGAGACGTTTCTGGTGCCTTGCGCGGCGTGCTGGGTGCTGCGGGTGATTTCCTGGGTGGCAGCGCCCTGCTCCTCGACTGCGGCCGCGATGGCGGTCGCGACCTCGTTCACCTCGCCGATGATGCTGCCAATTGCCTTGATCGCCTCGATGGCGTCGCCCGCCACCTTCTGAATGTCGGCGATCTGCTCGGAAATATCGTCGGTCGCCTTGGCGGTCTGGCTGGCCAGCGATTTGACCTCGGACGCCACGACGGCAAAACCCCTGCCGGCTTCGCCGGCGCGGGCCGCCTCGATCGTCGCATTCAGCGCCAACAGGTTGGTCTGGGCGGCAATCGAATTGATCAGGCCGACTACCTCTCCGATCCGGGCAGCCGTCTTCGCCAGTCCCTGGACGGTGTCGTCGGTTTCCTGCGCCCGGCTGACGGCGCGGCTGGCGATGCCGGCGGCGTGCGATGCCCGCCGGCTGATGTCGTCGATCGAGGCGCTCAACTCCTGCGACGCTGAAGCCACGCTCTCCACGCTCATCGAGGCCTCGCCGGAGGCCTTCTCCGCGATCTGGACGCGCGAATTGGTTTGGCGGGAGACCGCCGACAGGCCCGCGGAGGTCGTCCTCATCTGGCTGGAAGCGTCGTTCAATTGATCAAGCGTCCGGCGAACCAGGCTCTCGAATTCACCGACGTAGCCTTCGATGGTCCGCTGACGCGCGGCAGCGCCAGCGTGGCGTTCACGCTCCTGACCCTCGATCCTGAGCTTGTCCATGGCTT
>JAJYAH010000748.1 GCA_021779635.1 Pseudomonadota bacterium
CTCGCCGTCGCCTTGTCGAGCCGCCCCGGCGGTCGATCCGGGCGGGTTCGATGCAGGCGATCTTCGCGGTGCGCACCACGGATGGCGCAGGCAGGCCGGCGCGCGCGAGATCGGCGATCGCGACGTCGCACGACCATGGTGCATGGTCAGCGCTAGTGATCATCGCCACCCAGATCAGCCCGAACGGTGCGAGCTTGCGATTCGAAATGACCAGCGCGGGGCGGCGTTTTTCTGCAAGACGGTCGGCAAGTCTGCGATATGCGGGACGGCTTTCGCCACCCTCGGGAAGCCGCGGATCAAGGTTGCGTGGTTCGCGTGGTTTGCAAAACTGCTATACGGTGCAAAAGGTGCGAGGCTGGCAGTGCGAGGTTGGCATGAAGCGGTACCTGATTTTCGCGGCGCTGGGCCCGTTCCTCGGCGGCTTCTTGCTGCTGGTAGCGACCACGGTGATGTCGGGATACTGGCATCAGACCGATCTGTCCGAGGTGACGAAGCTGTTCGTGGTTTTCCTCAAGACGCTTCAATACAGCTACCTGTTCGGTGTCCTGCCCGGCCTGATGATAGCGGCGGTGGACGACATCCTCTTTCACATCCCCCGCATCGGCTGGGTGGTCAGGATGCTGATTGTCGGCTTGATCGCCTTTTTCGCCGCCGAACTGCTCTATGGCTCGCGCGGACCGGACAGCGGCGTAACCCAGTTCTTTCTGTACGGCCTGGTCGGCTTTGTGCCGGCGACGCTCTCGTCATGGTTGGCCCATAAAGCGGTCGAGCCGCAGCCGTTGCCTTCCTCCTAAAGCATGATCCGGAAAAGTGGGACCGGTTTTCCGAAAAGATCATGCTTAAACAAAAAGATAGAGCGAGATGGCGATTCAACGAAGAGCCATCTCGCTATAGAGCCGTTTCCGTTCCGATTGAATCGGAACGGAGGGCTTTACTTCTTTATTTGACGCGTTTTCTTCACGCGAACCGGTACCCACTTCGCTGGAAAACGCTCCGGTCTTCCGCCTGATTTGTGCGGCAACGGTAAACTGCTGCCGCGCGACCCAACTTGCGCCGGCTTCTGGGGTACCCCATCTGATGGCCATGTCGAACGACCCAATTTATTTCCGCCGTACCGCTAACCGCCAGGGCGCCGCCGCCACCTTTGACGGCGCGGATGCGCTCGGCCCCATCATCGATCAGGACGGGCGGGAGATCCCGGCGGAAGCGCTCGGTCCCAGGTTTCGCGGCTTCCGGTTTGATTTCGGCCATCCCGGCGCCAATCCGTTCGCCAATCTCAGCCGCGAGCAGCGGCTGGCGCGCCTCGATGCGGTCGCAAGGCTGCTGGACGTCGCCTTCGTGCTGCCCGGCACCAATATCCGCTACGGCATCGACGGCATCATCCGGTTGATCCCGGTGGTCGGCGATCTCATCGCGTCGGCATTTTCATTGTGGCTGGTGCGCGAGGCGCGCGCCATCGGCGCGCCCTGGCATGTCACGGCA
This sequence comes from Pseudomonadota bacterium, assembly GCA_021779635.1. Next base: position 1,483 of record JAJYAH010000748.1, read on the forward strand.
CGGATGCTGGCCAATGTCGCGCTCGAAGGCGCGGTCGGGATGGTGCCGGTCGCCGGCGACGCGTTCGACGTGATGTTCCGCGCCAATATGCGAAATATGCGCATCCTGCGGCAGTGGGTCGACCGGCAGCCGCGTTAGCACGTCAAATTTGGAATCGAGGGCGTGCGTTCAGCGACACCCCTCCCGATCGAAGTCGGATATATCCGACTTCGACAATTTGAGATGCCCAACCCGGGTAAATCCGAGTCGGGTGGGAGGGGGAGCAGGCTTTCGTTCGAGCGATGTGGAATTATGCCGCGTCGGCGTCCGTATTTTCGCTGGCAGGCGCGGGTTCGGGCGCACGTGGGCGGCGCGGCAGCGGAAAATCCTGGCTCTCATACAATGTGCGGATGCCGCTTTGATCGAAGCGGGCTTCATCGACCTGGAGATAGGCGCCGTTCAGCGAATCCGCCGGCAATTCCTCGATCGCGAATTGCACCGCGGCGGCCGCGGTTTCGAAGCGGCGATACGCGAAACCTGCCCGCTTTTTCTTGCGGATCGCGGCGGGGAATAATTCGGCGGCGGTGTTGTAGCTGAAGGAAGCCATGGTCAGTGACCTTTATCTTTTTTGGGCGAGGACGCGATCGAGACCGCGAACGGATCGTGCGGGCCCACCAAGCGGTGGCGCGCCGGCACACGTCATTTCAGGACAGACCTTAATATAAGCTCGTTTGACAGAAATGCGACTCCTCACCGGCCTGATGATGAATTCGCATGCGGCGCCGCCAGTTCCAGGATAAATCCTGTTATTTCAGTAGCTTGCTGGTTTCAGAGTTTGCCGAGCAACCACAGGATGATCAACACCACCAGAATCACGCCGCCAAGGCCCATTCCGGAGTGGCCCATGCCATAGCCGTAGCCGCCGAACCGGCCGCTGAAGCCGCCCAGCAGGATGATGATCAGGATAATGACAAGTATCAGGCCAAGCGACATGGCGTTCTCCCCCAAGGAAGGCCGGCGAATGGAAATCCGCCGCCTCACTACCCAGAGAAAAGCATATCCCGGCTATTGGTTCCAGCGATGGAACCGGAAGTTTATTTCGGCTGCAATTTTAACGCCGCCGAATTGATGCAGTAGCGCAGTCCGGTCGGGCCGGGGCCGTCCTCGAACACATGCCCGAGGTGGCCGTTGCACTTCGAGCACAGCACCTCGGTCCGGATCATGCCGTGGCTGACGTCGCGTTCCTCCTCGACATGGCTCTCGACCGCCGGCGCCGTGAAACTCGGCCAGCCGCAGCCGGAGTCGAATTTGGCGTCGGATTCGAACAGCGTCTGGCCGCAGCCCGCGCAGGTATAGGTGCCCGGGGTTTTCTCGTGCTCGTATTCGCCGGAGAATGGCCGCTCGGTCGCCTTCTCGCGCAGCACCGCATATTGCATCGGCGTCAACAGCTTGCGCCACTCGCTGTCGCTCTTCTCGACCTTGCCGGTCATCGTCTTGGTGTCGGACATCAAGCCTCTCCTTGGCCATTCATGAGGCAGCCGTCAGTTGGTGACCTTTGCGGTGTTCACCAGCGTCGGCTTCTCGATGTAGTTTTCCGCGAAAATCTTCTTCAGGTTCTCGACCTTCGGAATGTCGTTATAGGCAATATAGGGCTGGTTCGGGTGCAGCGTCAGGTAGTCCTGATGATAGGCCTCTGCCGGATAGAACCCCTCAAGCGGTCCGACCTTGGTCACGATCGGCTTCTTGTAGACCTTGGCGGCGTTGAGCTGCGCGATATAGGCGTCGGCTACCTTCTTCTGCTCGTCGCTGGTCGTGAAGATCGCCGAGCGATATTGCGTGCCGGTGTCCGGACCCTGGCGGTTCAACTGGGTCGGATCGTGCACCACCGAGAAGAAGATCTGCAGGATCTTGCCGTAGCTGATCTTCTTCGGGTCGTATTCGATCTGGACGGATTCGGCATGGCCGGTGGTGCCGGTTGAGACGACGTTGTAGTCGGCGGTGCTCTTGCTGCCGCCGGCATAGCCGGACACGGCGTTGACGACGCCGACGGTATGCTGGAACACGCCCTGCACGCCCCAGAAGCAACCGCCCGCGACGACCACGGTCTGGGTGCCGTCAGAGGCTGGAACATCGGCGGTTGGCGCGGGAATGATGACGGCGTCCTCGGCGGCGCGTAAGGGCGCGACCGCGAAGGCCGTCATCGCCAATGCGCCAAAAGCCACGGCGCAAAGCGAAAGGCGGTTGAATGAGCTGCGGGACATCAGGGCTCCTTTTGGTGACCGGAGGTGACCATAGTTGACGGCAGTCTAGAGCAGGAGCCGCACTTCGCAACCGGTGCGGCTCGCCCGATGCCCCTAGACGACCGATTCCATGAAATCGGCATTGATGGAACTGGAAGGGTGTTGGCGGATTCCTCATTTGCAGTTGGCTGAATGAGGAATGGCATCATGGCAAGATGGCGGCAAGC
>JAJYAH010000749.1:0-1148 GCA_021779635.1 Pseudomonadota bacterium
CAGGCCGCGGCTTGGACTGGCCGAAGCCACGGGACTGGCCACCGATCGCGGCCTGCTGGTGAACCGCCATCTCGAGACCGCCGTGCCCGGCATTTATGCCGCGGGGGATGTGGTGCGCTGGCCGGGCGGCGTGGAGGGCGAGACGATGCGAGTCGAACATTGGGTGGTGGCCGAACGCCAGGGTCAGATTGCAGCGGAAAACATGCTTGGCGCCCAAAAGACCTTCCAGGATGCGCCCTTCTTCTGGAGCGCCCATTACGACGTCACGATCAACTACGTTGGCCATGCCGAGAACTGGGACAGAATCGAGATCGATGGCGATATCGCTGCGCATGATTGCGCGGTCAGCTATCGCAAGGATGGCAAGACTCTGGCCGTCGCGACGATCGGCCGTGATCGTGCGGCGCTGGAACAGGCGCGGCTTATCGCAGGAGGCGACTGATGGCAGGCGGCAAGGGCGCGACTGCCTTTGTTTTTGCCGGCGGCGGCAGTCTTGGCTCGATCCAGGTCGGCATGTTGCATTCCTTGGTCGAGGCCGGACTGGCGCCGGATTTCGTCGTCGGCTCTTCAGTGGGCGCTTTCAATGCCGCCTATTTCGCAGGAGCGCCGGATCTGACGGGCGTGTCACGGCTGGCGGAAATCTGGATTGGGCTGCGCCGGGGCGACGTCTTTCCTCTGTCAATGTCAGCTCTGTTCGGGATCTTGCGCAAAGCGGACAGTATTGTTGACCCTGGCAATCTGCGGCGCCTGCTGAAAACCCATCTTGTCTTCGCGCAGATCGAGGAGGCGCGCCTGCCGTTACATGTGATGGCGACCGATCAGCAGGGGGTGGGCGTGCGGCTTTCTGCTGGTCCGGTGATCGAAGCGGTCCTCGCCAGCGCCGCCATACCCGGAATCTTCCCGCCGGTGACTATCGATGGCCGCCAGTTGATGGACGGCGCGATTGCCGCGAACACGCCCCTGCGGATGGCGGCGGACATGGGGGCGAGGCGTATTGTCGTCCTGCCGACCGGCTATGCTTGTGCGCTGAAATCGCCGCCACGAGGGATAATCGCCCGTGTGCTGCATGCAGTGACGCTGCTGATCGCCTGGCAGCTGATGCACGAGATCGAGGCGATGTCCGAAGGCGTCGAGGTACATATGGTTCC
>JAJYAH010000749.1:1158-3928 GCA_021779635.1 Pseudomonadota bacterium
CTCGACGTCTCGCCTTACGACTTCACCGCCACGCACCAGTTGATTGAACGCGCAAAGCAGTCCACGCAGAAATGGATTGCCCGCGGCGGCTTGGAGCGTCCGGCGCGCGCAAGCGAACTGAAGGCGCATCACCATTGACGCGCTTCGATGCATCTGTTCGCAAGCTCGGACGTGAAGCGGCAATACGGCGCTGCCGATTTCCATCTTAGCGGGCGATGCGAGATGAAGGATCGCCCCGGCCATCATGATTGAATTCATGCGACGTTTTGGCCCCCAGTTTGGGCTGACGGTATTTTGTTTTTCGAGATGCCGGGCTCCGGCAAATACCGTCAAAAATACCGTCGAATCCTTTCCATGCCTAAGCACAGCCAAAACTACAGACACAAATAATGCCGAAAAATCAAATACTTATATGATCGCTCTGACCGGTTGATGATCGATAATTGATGATCAACGGAAGCTAATGATCTTCCTGCATTTTTTATGATATCTTACGCGATAGCCACCGATTGCCGCCGTTTCCCCTCACTCCCACTCGATTGTTCATAGGTGCCACAACCTTTTGATTTATTTGTATAAAAATATTTTTGTGTCTCGGTATACCGTCAGCCGTACCGCCTAAAATCAGCGCTATTGAAAACGCAGGCTTTTTTCGACTTATCGAGAAACTCGTGGTTTCGCCATCTATCGCCCAGCGCGAAAATGGCAACCATCTGAACATCGACACAGTGCAACCCGCCATTCTCACGCCAGGGTACGCCGTTGGATCGAACACGCCCACACTATACCGTCATCAGGGCCTCCCTTCCATAGGTCAGCCCCCACTTCGCTCAGTTCTTGGATACGGTTCAAATCCGATCCGAGAAGCGATCATACGCATCGATCCGCCAGATCAAGGGGTCGATCGCACGCCGATATATCTCTATTCTCAAAAACCCTACCTCGGCCTCTCGCTGAGCCTCAGGCACGTCGATGTACCAAGCACGCGGCTGGGGACCCGGATCGCCGTTCCAGCGGTAGCCTCGTGCCTTGAGGGCATCCTTAAGGTCGAAGGGAGAGTTCTCCGCCCAGATGCGCCAAGTAACAGCGCGTGCGCCATCCAAGAGGCGACTAAGACCTGTAACGCCAGATCGGGGCAGTCGAGTCGCCAGCAGCTCAACGGTAGCGAGACAGTCGTGCATTGCACGGTGACGATCGTAGAAGAAGCCGGCGGCCTGAGCGAGATAGGCGAGTTTGGTGCCCTCAAATCCTTCCGCTGCCCAATCAATCTGGCTGAGCGAGCACGCCCACGGCTTGGTCGAGAACACTTCGCTGTACCGTTCAAGAAATCGGCGATCGAACGCCGCATTGTGAGCGATGACAAGCGAGGCCGGCGCCACGAATTTAGCGACCTCAGCAGGATCGATGACCTGGCCGGCCACTATCTCGTTCGTGATGCCCGTGATCGCGGTGATGTCTGGCGTGATCGGTTCGCTCGGCTGACGCAGCCCTTGGAAAGTTTCGCCAACGGTGAAGACGGTGCCGTCTAGACCATAGCTGAATGGCGTCATCGCGATTTCGATGATCTCGTCACGCCGAGGATCGAGCCCTGTCGTTTCCACATCCACCACCAAGCCGAATCGCACAGGCGTAACGGAAGGCGGAACGATGGGGGCGCGCGGCTTGAGGCGACGGAGGACACGGTAATCCCCCGTCGCCTCCAGGATTTGCGCCAAGGACTCCAAATTGTCAGAAGACATCGTCGTCCTCTGCCGTCGGCTCCTCGTCGGCCTCCGCAGCATCGACGGTCGGCTGGCTCACGAAATGGATGCCAGCGGTTCGACCCTCTTCATGAAACCAAAGTTCGACTATGGCAGTGTCGTCGCTACGCGGCCGTGGCGAAGCTTCCCGCACCTTGAACGTCGTTGGAAGATTGACTGAGGTCCCGAACACCAGCGCGTGCTGCCGAGGCAATGACGGTAATCGTTTCAAGACCGATTCCGAAATGAATGGAGTCATCTGACGAATCTGGGAGAGGTCGTCGGGGTTTTGTATGCGGTGAACCAGGAAATTAGAACATTGGCTGAGGACGGTCTTGGAGAGTTCGCTCGGGCGCTGAGACGCTAGGAGCACGAACATGCCGTACTTCCGACCCTCCTTTGCGATCCGCTCGAAAATCTTGGTGGCGTCGATGGAGAACCGGGAAGGCGTGGAAGCAATATACCTGTGAGCCTCCTCGAGGAGCAGATGAATCGGAAAGCGATTCCGAGGCTCCGCGCGACGAAGAAGCCGAAACAGCATGCGGGCGATGACCGCGCTGACCAGCTCAACGATTTCGTCTTCGACGGCATTCATGTCGATAATGATGACCTGATTGCGTTTGGCGAACGCTTTGTCAGCGGCCTTTTCCAGACCGATAACGTTGGTCAAAAACTCCAGATCGCTTACGGCCGCGTCGACGTCGGCTCCCTCGTGGCGCAGAAAGGCATATTCGGTCCGCTCTTGGAGAGATTTGAGCCGCGTGACCATGGCCGAGCAGTAATCTCGGATTTGGCGGTTGCCGTGGGCCTCTTCATAGAGGATCGCAAAATCGAGGCACTCGTGCAGCTCATCGAAGGAGAACGGCGTCCGGTCGTATGCTGGCAAAGGCGCGTCTTCCCGAAGCTTCTTCCGCACTTCATCCAGAAATGCCACCTGGTTGTTGCCCGTAAAATTCCCGTACTGGAAATTAGGGCTGAACCGGTTCAGCAGCGCCATGTTCAGGTCGCGCGTCGGATACTTCTGAAGAAGA
>JAJYAH010000750.1 GCA_021779635.1 Pseudomonadota bacterium
GCCGCCGTCCACAATGACTGGATCGAGTACATCGCGCTGCCGTCGCCGGAGAAGCACACCACCGGGCGGTCGGGATTGGCGATGCTGACACCGACGGAGGCCGGCAATCCCCAGCCGATGCCGCCCGAGGCCAGCGCGTGATAGCCGTAGCGGTCGCGATGCGGGCGCAGCGCATTGATGTGCCGTGATGACGTCAATCCCTCGTCGACCAGAATGCCGTTGTCCGGCATCGCCTCGATTACTGTTAGCGCCAGCCAGTCGGGATCGATCGGCGAGCGATCCTTGTTCTTCGATATTTGCTCGACCAAAGCGGCGCGCCGCGCGGTCCAGTTCTTCGAGCCCAAGGCGGCCACGCCCTGTTTGGCGCGGGCCTCCAGTGCCGCGCCGCCGGCGGTCCTCAGCGCCGGGATCAGCGCGCGCAGGGTTTCCCTGACATCGGCCTTCAGCGCGATCTCGGCGCCGTAATTCTTGGCGAGGTCCCATTCGACCAAGCCTACTTGCAGGATCGGCATGCCTTCCGGCAAGGGATCGACCTCGCTGTGCACGGACATCCGCAAGGGATCGGCCCCGAGCACGATCATCAGATCGTAGGGAGCCAGTACCTCGCGAACCTGCTTCTGCAGCCGCGTCAGCGCCCCCATGAAGCAGGGGCTTTCCGACGGGAACTGTGCACCATACGGCGCCGATTGCTGATAGGCGGGACAGCCGAGCGTCTCGGCCAGCATGGCTGCTTCCTGCAGCGCATCGCTCTTGACGATCTCATCGCCGGCGATGATGACGGGACGCTCGGCCTTGAGGATGCGTTGCGCCAGTGCCTGCAAGGCCTCGTCGGACGGCTTCACCCGCGTATCGACGCGGGTCGAGCGGCCGAGTTCGATGCCCGCTTCCGAATTCAGGATATCGCCCGGCAGCGAGATGAACACCGGCCCGGTCGGCGGCGTGGTCGCGATCTTGGCGGCGCGACGCACGATCCGTGGCAGGTCCTCCAGCCGCGTCACCTCGACCGCCCATTTCACCAGCGGCTCGGCCATCCTGACCAGCGGCCCATACAATAGCGGCTCCATCAGGCCGTGACCTTGCTCCTGCTGGCCGGCGGTCAGGATCATCGGCGTGCCGGTAAAATGCGCGTTGTAAAGCGACCCCATCGCATTGCCGAGCCCGGGCGCGACATGCACATTGCAGGCGACCAGGCGGCCCGACGCCCGGCTGTAACCGTCGGCGATGGCGACCACCAGGCTCTCCTGCATCGCCATCACATAGGTGAGATCGGGATGCTCCTTCAGCGCATGCATGATCGGCAGTTCGGTGGTCCCGGGATTGCCGAACAGATGCGTGATGCCCTCATCCCGGAGCAACGCAAGGAACGCCGAACGCCCGGTGATGCGATTCATGAGGTCCTCCCGTTCCCGTGGCCGCACCCACAGGGGTTGGGAGCAACATGGCCGATCTCCGAGGGCGAGATCAATGGACGACGATCATGGCTGCCCTGCGTCATGGGACGCCTGACACCTGCGCGGCGAGCCGCATTTCGCGGCGTCAGATTCTCCGGATGTCAGAACATGCCTTCATGGTCGACGCGCTTCTTCTTTTTTTGGCGATGCCAGACCACGCCGGGAAAACCCTTCAACGGCACCAGCGGCTCGCCGGTATAGGTCCACTCCTGCATCTCCTCGATGGCGATGTGATAGAGCGGTTGCCGGCCGGTACGCCCGGCGAACAGCGCGCGCGGGATGTTCACCATATGCGGCGAACGCGCGCGCTCATAAAACAGCGGCGTGCCGCATCGCGCGCAAAAGCTGCGCACGGTTCTGGTGGCCTTGTCCTCGAAGCGGGTGATCGCGGCGCTGCCCTTGGTGATCCGGAAGCGCTTGCGCCAGCTTCCGACATAGGTGGCATAGGCCGCACCATGCGCGCGCCGGCTCGCCGCCGAATGATCGTGCCAGGCCCACCGGGCCGGCGTGTCGATTTCGAAAGCGACCTTGCCGCACAGACATTGGCCGGTGGAGATTCCCGATGCTGTTGCTGCTACTGCCATTTGCTCTTTCCGTCTCAGCCGTCATTGCGAGGAGCAAGGCGACGAAGCAATCCATACTTTCTTTGTTGCGGCATGGATTGCTTCGCTCCGCTCGCAATGACGTCGGTCCTTCAAGCATCGTAGCCCGGATGAGCCAACGGGTCGCGCGAAAGCGCGCCCGATGACAGGCTCCGCGATATCCGGGTCCGGCATCACGTTCGCTCCCGGATATCGCTGCGCTCATCCGGGCTACAGTCTTTCAAGCCGGCTCCAACTCGCCATAGACCGGATAATCGGTATAGCCGGCCGCCTCGCCGCCATAGAAGGTCGCGCGGTTATAGGGCGTCAGCGGGAATCCGTGGCGGAGGCGGCGCGGCAGGTCCGGATTGGAAATGAAGACGCGGCCGAACGCGATGGCGTCGGCCTGTCCGCCCGCAATCGCCGCCTCGGCGCTCTCGCCGGTGAAGCCGCCGGCCGAAATCAGCACGCCGCGCCAGATCGGCCTGAACAGCGCCATCGCCGACGGCACGTTCTGATGGTTGACCTCGGCGCGGCCGGCGCCGCTCGAGCGCGGCTCGATGAAATGCAGATAGGCGAGACCCAGCGTATCCAGCGATTGGATGACATGGCTGTAAAGCGGCATCGGATCGGCTTCGCCGCTGCCATTGGCGATCCCGTAGGGCGATAATCGCACCCCGACCCGGTTCGCGCCCCAGACCTCGATCGCGGCTTTGGTGATTTCAAGCAGGAAGCGCGCGCGGTTGGCGATCGATCCGCCATATTGGTCGGTGCGCAAATTGGTGTGCGACTGCAGGAACTGCTCGATCAGATAGCCGTTGGCGCCATGGATCTCGACGCCATCGAAGCCGGCCTCCAGCGCGTTGGCCGCGCCTTTCCGGAAATGGTCGATGATGCCGCCGATTTCGTTGGTCTCGAGCGCCCGTGGCGTCTCATACGGCGCGGGCTTGCCTTGCGCCGTCATCGCCATCAGATCCGGTATAGGCACCGCCGACGGGGCCACCGGCAGCGCCCCGCCGCGCTGAAACGAGGAATGTGACACCCGCCCGACGTGCCAGAGCTGAAGAAAGATCAGCCCGCCTTTGGCGTGCACGGCATCGGTGACGGCGCGCCACCCCTCGATCTGCTGTTCCGAATAGATGCCCGGCGTGCCGGGATTGCCGCGTCCGCTCGCCATCACCGGCGAGGCCTCGGCGATGATCAGTCCGCCCGGCGTGGCGCGCTGGCCGTAATATTCGGCGTTCAGGGCCCGGGGCGCGAAACTCGTTCTTTCCGCCCGCATCCGGGTCAGGGGCGCCATCACGACGCGATGATGGAGCCGGTAGGGACCTATTTGCAGCGGCGAAAACAAAGCTGGAAAATTCATGCCTGCCCCGGAAATCTGTGTTGATATGGTTATGTAACCGGTTCACTTTGTTCGCAAAAGGCCTCAATGGCAATCTCACGCCGCGGGAGAAGAGGACAACCAGCCATGCAAAAATCCAGCGCCAATCCACTTCCATCCCTGAGCGTGCGGATCGATCTCGACCCCGAGGGCCGGATCGGGCCAGGCAAAATCCAGCTGCTTGAAAATATCCAGGCCTGCGGATCGATCTCGGCCGCCGGCCGCGCCATGGACATGTCCTACAAGCGGGCGTGGGATCTGGTCGATGAGATCAATCGGATCTGCAAGCGCGCCGCGGTGGAGCGGCAGACCGGGGGCAAGAACGGCGGCGGCGCCAACCTGACGTCATTCGGCACATCGCTGGTTGCGCGCTATCGCAAGATCGAACGCGCCGCGACGAGCGCGGTGCGCAAGGACCTTCAGGCGCTGCGGTCCGACATCGCGGCAGGTCCGAAGAAGAATTGACAAGAAAATTGAGGCGCTGGGGTAACGGAAACGCGCTCCCTCTC
>JAJYAH010000751.1 GCA_021779635.1 Pseudomonadota bacterium
AGAATATGTCGGGGAGTTCTCAAACCCTGGGCCCACGACGTCTACCGCTCAACATGGCGATCCGACATCGCGAGGAGTTCCTCGCCAGAGGGGCCCGGATCAACTGGGCTTCACATTGGAATCCGGCATGCGCAGTTCAAGAGCCGGACTGGCTCAAGGTACCAATTTGCCGCAGCTAGCGAGCCCGAGCTTGGAAAACGGGCTTGATCCAACTTAACGGCTCCAATCCGACGTTGAGGACAGGCCCCCTATGGTTCGACAGAGAATGCTCGCGTTAGTTACGGTATATGATGCGGCGCTCAGAAAGACGACACTGGTTACGAACTACCGTCACCTTTGATATCTGTCAAAACTTCCGCGACAGATTCCCTTTAGGAGAAGGCGTAACAGGAGTGAGGCTCATGCCCGTCCACGCCCGTGTATCGTCATCAAGGTCGGCGATTCAAAGCCAAAAGCACCTTGACGAGCTTCTTGACGAAGCGCTCCAGGAAACCTTTCCGGCGAGCGATCCGCTTGCCATGCTCGAGTTGGCGCCAGACCGGAAGCCAGCCAAACGAGGAAAGAGGAAACACCGCTCTACGCCAGAAAGCGTCGATGCGCGATCCAAACCATGAGGGACGAAAAAGATGGCGATCTGGACGGTAAAGGCGACCTGGACTGAGGATGAAGTCGAGGCAAGTGAGCAATGGGAGGTGAATGCTGACACGGCCGAGGACGCACTGCGAGAAGTCAAAACACACTTGCGCTTCCCTGCCCACCATATCGAGGCCAGACCAAGTAGGTTGGAGAGCGCTGGGCCGACGCCTGAAATCGAAATTCCGCGAGGCCAGGCGCGCCGGATTTCAATACGTTGAAGACCCAGAGGCCCTGAGCTGACCTAGCTCAATGGCTTTCGCCAACTCAAGCTGCATGAAGCTCCGGAAATCTCATGAGGAAAGGACACCATTCATGGCATCAAATCTTGAGTTCACTGACCAGGCGAAATCGGAATGTGCCAAAGCGCTCTCCAAGGTGCTGTCCGACACTTTCATTCTCTACCTGAAGACCCATAACTTCCACTGGAACGTTGTCGGTCCGAAATTCCTCGGTATTCATAGATTCCTCGAGGATCAATATCGAGACCTCTGGACTTCGATCGATGACATTGCTGAACGTATCCGAGCTCTGGGGGCTATGGCACCCGGTACGACCATGAAGTTCAGGGAACTATCCGAAGTCCGCGAAAACGACAAGGTGCCGGGGGCACAGGACATTCTTCGTGAACTTGTTACCGATAACGAAACCGTTTGCCGGACGATGCGGGCTACCCTGGCGACCGCCCAGGCAGCAGGCGACGAAGCAACGGCCGGCCTTGTTACCGATCGGCTCGCTTATCACGAGAAGCAGATCTGGATGATGAAGAGCCTGCTCGCATCGTGAGGCTGCGCCCCCGCGAATCCTCGCGATGCGCGGTCAGCAAAGGGATATCGATGGACGAGCGAGAACAGGCTTCCGGCCTGCCAGATCTTGGGCCCGATGTCTATGCCAGATGGCGCGCGTCGGAACTTGGCGCCGCAACGGAGCGCATCGAGCGCGAGCTCATTCTCGAACTGGCCGGCGACGTAATGGGACGCGACGTCTTGGATGTCGGCTGCGGCGACGGAGAGCTTGCTCTCGCGCTTGCAGACAAAGGCGCTAACGTCACCGGCATCGATTCATCCAGCGCCATGATCGAAGCTGCGCGAATTCGGGCGCGACGGCATGAAATGAACATCACCTTCGAGATCGCGCGGGCCGAGCATCTCCCCTTCCCTGCGGAACGCTTCGACGTAGTGGCGGCCGTCACTATTCTGTGTTTCGAGCAAAACGCAGAGGCAGTGTTTAAGGAAGTTTCGCGTGTACTGCGACCCGGCGGTCTGTTCGTCATCGGGGAACTCGGAAAATGGAGCACATGGGCTTTGCAGCGCCGCGTTCGCGCCTTGATGGGATCAAAGCTCTGGCGCTATGGGCGTTTCCGCACAGCGCGCGAACTGAGCTACCTGGCTAAAAAGGCAGGGCTTCGCGTCCAGACCGTACGCGGTGCAATTTTTTATCCCCGCATCAGCGCCGCGGCGCGGTTGTTGGCTCCTCTCGACTCGTCACTGGGCCGCATTGGGACCTTCGGCGCCGGGTTCGTGGCCCTTGCGGCTAAAAAGCCTTAGGCCGGGTTCTCAACGCATCTAACCCGGAATAGGAAGAGTATGAACGTGCACGTCGCGGCCGGAGTGCTTGGATAAAATCTCTGACGCGCGCTTTTCTTTGCTGGGATCCCATGTTCGCACCCACAACAGAAGCCCCCCCCGATCCAACTGCTCCTGCAGATAGTGAGCATGATTGTCGCCAACCCACTTGGCGAGGAGCGAGCCCAGCAATCCCCCCGCACCTCCGGCGAGGGCGGCCGCAGCAATGACCAGCGCGAGCGTTCCACCGGTAGCGACGACCGCGCCGGCAGCTGCCGTTGCGCCGACGTACATGAGCCCACCGATCAGACCGCCCTGGGCATCTCCGATCGACTCGGTCGAGACGTAGCAACATCGCGGAACGATGGGGTCGTCCTCCAATTCGGCAATCTTCCGATACTTGTGGCCGAGTTTTTCGTCGACCGTCTTCTCGGCCGCCAGCAGGCTAAGTTCAGCACGGTCGAAGCCCGAACTCATCAAGTCGTCAATAGCTTCCTGCAACGTTTGGGCGTTGTCGAACACGCCCACGGCTTCGCGGATTGTGCGCACACTTCGCTCATCCGACATTTGATCGGCCTCCTTAGCGGAAGTATTGCGAGATTATTATATTTATATCGGCTCGCCGCTTTTGACTTAGCTCAATCGCCTATATTCGCCCATAGCCACTAGTGCGGCGTTTATGGAAGCGAACTTCTGGATAGCTCTACTTGCGAGTCTCACCGCCGCAGCGGTGACGACAGCCGGCATCATTGCGATCCGCCGCTACGAAGCCTGGGCGCGCCAGAATACTACCTATTTTGCCTGTTTCGCGGCTGGCGTGCTGATAGCTGTCTCGTTCCTCAACATCGCGCCGAAATCCTTTGGGATGAACCCCAACGCTCCGCTCTATCTTTTTACCGGTTACATGCTGATGCACGTCTTCAACCGGTTCATCACTGCCTATGTCTGCGACAAGCCGGAGACGGCGGAATATGCGCTTGGACTCGTCCCGCTGATCGGGATCGGCTTGCATTCCTTTATCGACGGCGTGGTTTATTCGATCAGTTTCACGGTCAGCATGCTGACAGGTGCCTTGGTCGCGGTCGGAATGGTGCTGCACGAATTTCCCGAGGGCATCGTCACCTATACTTTGCTGCTCCGCAGCGGATTTTCCGGCCGCCGGTCCTTTCTGCTCGCGTTTCTCTCCGCGGCTATCACTACGCCAGCGGGCACGCTCGTTTCCTTTCCGTTCATCAGCCGGGTCGATGCACCGCTGCTTGGGGCCATGCTGGCGCTTTCAGCGGGCGCTCTCATTTATGTCGGTGCTACGCACCTTCTGCCACGAGCCGAACTGGAGCCCCGCAAGTTCAGTCTGGCCGCGCTGGCTGCCGGCATTGCCGTTGCTTTGGGAATTATATGGGGGAAAGGCTAGCAGCAATGCACCGGTCGCCCCTTGAATACTATAGTGCCAACGCGGCAATCCCGCCGCAGCTTGACACGCTCATTTCGCAAATTCCATCATAGTAATTCGCGCCAATTGCTGTCGCTTCCGCCAGCTTTTGAGGATCGTCCGGGAGTTGATATGAAGCCGCTCATCGACGGACTCGAACGCTGCACGTTGTGCGCCCTCACGATGCCCGATCGATGAGAAGATGACGCCGCCAGCATTGACAATAACGTCCGCAATCACTGGCAGACCCCTGCTCAGGCTTCCTCTCCTAGTCGGATGTTCCGGCTGCTTGTGCACA
>JAJYAH010000752.1 GCA_021779635.1 Pseudomonadota bacterium
ACGGTTCGGCGCCCGGATTCATCTCGACGGCGAGACCGCCACCATCGATGGCATCACGAAACTGCGCGGCGCGCCCGTGATGGCGACCGATCTGCGCGCGTCGGTTTCGCTGGTGATCGCGGGCCTTGCCGCCGAAGGCGAGACCATGGTCAACCGCGTCTATCATCTTGACCGCGGGTTCGAGCGGCTCGAGGAAAAGCTGTCGGCCTGCGGCGCTTCGATCGAGCGTATCAGCGATTGAATTTTGAACGCGTTTTCCGCAAAGCGGATGCCGTTTCTGCGAACGGAATAGGTCCGGACTCTCAGGTGTTAGCGGTGGCGGCACAACTCAAATTGATTGCGCTCGATGCCGACGATCTCGCCGTCATTTCCGCGCATGTCCAGGATGCCCGCGTGCAAACCGGCGATATCATCTGGCGGCAGGGCGAAAAGCGGCTGGTGATCGGCATGAACCGGCTGGATTGGGAGCAGACGCTGACGGGAGAAACCGCCCCGCGCCGCCTGATCTCGGCGCTGCGCTTCGACCGGGTGCTGTCGTGCAAGTCGCGCCACATCGATCTGGAAACGCCGGGAGCCGGGCTGGAGTTGATCGGGATCGAGTTTCGTCCCGGCGAGCCGCCCGGCGGCAGCGCGATGCTGATGTTCACCCAGGGTGGAGCGCTCCGGCTGGACGTCGAATGTCTCGAATGCGAGCTGGCCGACCTGGGCACGGACGATCTCGGAACCTCCGAAGGCGCCGAGCCGTCCGGGCAGGATGCCTGATCGCGCGCGCGTCTGATATGGAAACGTTTTTCCGGGGCGCACGAAGCGCGAACCTCAGATGTGCTATTGCACATCGGGGAATCTCGAGATTCCGGGTCTGGTACGGAGCCTGTCATCGGGCGGCGTAAAACGCCGACCCGTTGGGACCATCCCGGAATGACGGAAAAGCGTGGCCCTGACATCATTACTTAATCCCCGCGCTCCAGGGTTGACGGCGATTTGTCGCCGCGCCATTGAGCAGTGGGCAGGCCCTTCATTCAGGCCCGCCGCCGGAAAGCCGTCATGCCCATTCGGTTAGACAGAAGCAGCGCCGATTTCGCCGAGCGATTCGCTGGATTCCTCGCCATGAAACGCGAGGTGTCCGCCGATATCGAGAGCGCGACCCGTGCCATCGTCGACGATGTGGCGGAGCGCGGCGATGGGGCGCTGATCGAGGCGACGCGCAGGTTCGACCGCCTCGATCTGGACGCGAGCGGCTTGCGCATTACCGCGGCCGAAATCGACGCCGCCGTGCAGGCCTGCGACGCGCAAACGCTCGATGCGCTCCGATTCGCGCGGGACCGGATCGAGATTTTCCATCGGCGGCAATTGCCCAGGGACGATCGCTTCACCGATGCGCTGGGCGTCGAACTCGGCTGGCGCTGGAGCGCGATCGAGGCGGTCGGGCTTTATGTCCCCGGGGGCACCGCCGCCTATCCGTCCTCGGTGCTGATGAACGCGGTGCCGGCCAGGGTCGCCGGTGTCGCGCGGGTGGTGATGGTGGTGCCGTCGCCCGGTGGCAGGCTCAATCCGCTGGTGCTGGCGGCGGCGCATCTCGGCGGCGTGTCCGAGATCTATCGCGTCGGCGGCGCACAGGCGGTGGCGGCGCTCGCCTACGGTACGGCGACCATCGCGCCGGTGGCCAAGATCGTCGGCCCCGGCAACGCCTATGTCGCCGCCGCCAAGCGGCTGGTATTCGGCAAGGTCGGCATCGACATGATCGCCGGTCCGTCGGAGGTGCTTGTGATCGCCGACCGCACCGGCAACGCCGGATGGATTGCGGCCGATCTGCTGGCGCAGGCCGAGCACGACGTCAACGCGCAGTCGATCCTGGTCACCGACAGCGCGGCGCTTGCGGATGAGGTCGAGCGCGCGGTGCAATCCCAGTTGAACACGCTGCCGCGCGCGGAGATCGCGCGGGCCTCGTGGAACGAGTTCGGCGCGATCATCCTGGTCAAGAATCTGGACGAAGCGGCGGGGCTGGCGAATGCGATCGCCGCCGAGCATCTGGAAATCATGACGTCGGATCCGGAAGCGCTTGCGGCGCAGATCCGCAATGCCGGGGCGATCTTCCTTGGGCCCCATACGCCGGAGGCGATCGGCGACTATGTCGGCGGCTCCAACCATGTGCTGCCGACGGCGCGCTCGGCGCGGTTCTCCTCCGGCCTCGGCGTGCTTGATTTCATGAAGCGAACGTCGATCCTGAAATGCGGGCCGGACCAGTTGCGCGCGCTGGGACCGGCGGCGATGACGCTGGGCAAGGCCGAAGGCCTCGATGCCCATGCGCGTTCGGTCGGACTGCGCCTCAATCTGTCATGACCAAACCGCCCGCAGACGAAGACTCGCAAAACCGCATCGTCGCGGTGACGCTGGACGAGGAATCGATCGGGCGTTCCGGTCCGGACATCGAGCACGAACGCGCGATCGCCATCTATGATCTCGTCGAAAAGAATCTGTTCGCGCCAGAGGGCGCCGGCGAGGGGCCGTTCACGCTGCATATCGGGATCACCGGCAACCGGCTGATGTTCGACATCCGCCGCGAAGACGGCACCCCGGTGGTGGCGCATCTGCTGTCGCTGACGCCGTTCCGGCGGATCGTGAAGGACTACTTCATGATCTGCGACAGCTATTATCAGGCGATTCGCACCGGGACGCCGGACAAGATCGAGGCCATCGACATGGGCCGCCGCGGCATCCACGACGAAGGTTCGCGCACGCTGCAGGAACGGTTGAAGGGCAAGGTGCGGGTCGACTTCGAAACCGCCCGCCGGTTGTTCACGCTGATCTCCGTCCTGCACTGGAAGGGTTAAGCGCATGATCCCGAAAAGTGGATCCCGGTTTTCGGATCAGATCATGCGCAAAAAGCCAATCTTCATGATCCCGAAAAGCGGGCCCCGGTTTTCGGCTCCGGTCATGCGTCAAGCAAAAGAAGCATAGCAATGGCGGCGCCGCCGCGTATGCGCGCTCCGCAGGCCGTGCTGTTCGCATGCGGCTTGAACAGCGTGCGCTCGCCGATGGCCGAAAGCCTGCTGCAGCACATGTTTCCGCACGCGATGTACGTCAAATCCGCCGGTGTCCGGAAGGGCGAGATCGACCCGTTCGCGGTCGCCGTGATGGCGGAACTCGGCCAGGACATCTCGGGCCACCGGCCGATGACCTTTGAGGAACTGGACGATTGGGAAGGGCTCAATTTCGACCTGATCATCACGCTGGCGCCCGAGGCGCATCACAAGGCGCTGGAATTGACGCGCACGCTCGCCGCCGATGTGGAATACTGGCCGACGCACGACCCGACCGGCGCCGAAGGCAATCGCGAGCAGAAGCTGCAGGCCTATCGCGAGGTCTGCGACGGGCTGTTGCTGCGCATTCGCAAGCGCTTTTCAAAGGTCGGGGCGGCGAGTGGCTAGACACGAATCACCGCGGTCCCGCGGCCCTCAAATTTGCCCCGATGCGGTTGTCTCGCCGGGTGCCTTCCGATAGGTTCCGCGCGCATTCGTTCCGCTTCGTTCCCGTCCTCCCGCCGATCAGGCCCGCATGCTAGGCCGTCCCAAATTCGTTCTTGCCTCCGGTTCGCCGCGCCGTCTCAGCCTGCTCAACCAGGTCGGCATCGAGCCCGATGCGTTGCGCCCCGCCGACGTCGACGAGACCCCGAAGCGCGGCGAGTTGCCGCGCGCCTGCGCCAACCGGCTGGCCCGCGCCAAGGCCGATGCCGCGCTCAAATCGGTGCATCTCGACGACGAATTGCGTGGCGCCTTTATTCTGGCCGCCGATACGGTTGTCGCGGTCGGCCGCCGCATTCTGCCGAAGGCAAACCTGGTCGACGAAGCCTCGCAATGCCTGCGGCTGCTGTCGGGGCGCAACCATCGCGTCTACACCGCGATCTGCCTGGTGACGCCGAGGG
>JAJYAH010000753.1 GCA_021779635.1 Pseudomonadota bacterium
TCGCGATTATCGAGCAGGTCAGCGCGCAGAGTATGGCCGTACGTACCGACGACGGTCGATCCGTGCAGTTTGACCTGAAGGACTACAACAAGATCGACCACGGCTATGCCGCGACCATCCACAAGGCGCAGGGTATGACGGTAGACCGCGCCCACGTGCTCGCGACGCCGGGCATGGATGCCCATAGCAGCTATGTCGCTCTGTCGCGGCACCGCGACGGCGTTGAACTGCATTTCGGCCACGACGATTTTGCTAATCAGGACCGGCTTACCCGCATCCTCTCGCGCGACCGCGCCAAGGACATGGCCTTGGACTACGAGCGTACCGATCCGGCCCAGAGCTATGCCGAGCGGCGTGGCATCACCTTCCGCGAACGCGTGGCCGAGATCGAGCGCAAGGTTGTGCCCGAGAAGGTACGCAGCATGTTCGACGGCCTTCGCTCTCCTTCAGATGTGCCTAGCCGGGATAGCGGACAGAAGCCGGAGCGGGAAACGCCGGAAAGGGAAAGGAACGGTACAGAAGCCGAGCGACGCGAAATCGAAGCGGCGGAAAGGAAGGTCGCGGGAGACCCAGAAAAGGAAATGCGCCGGTTGCGTACCCGGGCGCTCGTGCGCCATGCTCGCGCCGTAGATGCGATCTTCGAGGTGCAGGAGATCGGCGGTAAAGCCAGCCCCGAGCAGGTGGGGGAATTGCAGCAGGCCCGCAAGGTTTTTGAAGAGTTGCGCCCCCACGGTTCGCACGATGCCGAAGCCGCCTACAAGAAGTACCCAGACCTCGTCCGGGAAGCCGCGTCAGGCAAAGATCTCGCCCGCGTCATCCGCGCGATGCAGTTCGAGACCGAACTGCGTATCAATCCAACCCGCCTCGCCGACCGCTTTGTCGAGCGTTGGCAAAGGCTCGATCAGACCAGGCAGCGCCAGTATCAGGCCGGCGACATGTCCGGCTACAGGGCCACGCGCTCGGCGATGGGCGACATGGCACGAAGCCTCGAGCGTGATGCGCAGATGGAATCGATCCTTGCCAACCGCAAGATCGAACTCGGCATCTCCTTCGACACAGGCCGCCCGCTCGGCCTCGAACTCGCCTTTGCCCACGGCCTCGACCTTGGCCGAGGCCGTGGGCTCGGGCTCTGACGTGATGCATGTCGCTATCCCAAAGGCACCGCGCGCTTCTGGACCACATGCTGTGATCGCCGATCACACCTATTTGCCGCCGTCCAAACGCTACGCTGCGACAACCCGAAAAATGCCCTTGCGCAGCCATAACGGCCTGTTCTGTCTGGACCAGCAGCAGTCAGAAGCAACCAGGAAGGGGCAGCATTTCCATGCCCGAGCCAGACCGGATCATCCGCCTCAAGACCGTCCTGTCCCGCACCGCGCTGTCCCGCTCCACCATTTACCGCAAGATCACCGAGGGCACTTTCCCACCCCAGATCAAGATCAGCGCCCATGGCGCCGGCTGGCGCGAATCCGACATCAACCGCTGGATTGCAGATCCAGTTGGATGGCGTCCAAAAAGCGAGGCCAATGAGTTCTGTTGAGGGTGGCACAGTTCATCTTCTTGCTACAGGCAGAAGCGGCACGGCCTCGTCTGCTGCGGATATGGACCGGAATGCGGCCATCCCGTCAAACGAGCCGCTTCGCGTCGGCGCGGTGAGGCGTGGAGATCACACCTTGAAATCTGAGTTATAGGGTGGTACACACACTCTCAGTCGGAGTGGCGTAATGATCATCGGCTTTCGGGATGGCTGGTTGCGGGCTTTCTTCGTGGAAGATGTCCATTCCCGTAATATACCGGCCGATCTTGAAGCCCGGCTGTTTAGAAAACTCCAGATGATTGACGACGCCGTGACCGATCAGGACTTGCGCGTGCCGCCCAGCAATCACTTCGAGAAGCTGCGCGGCAATCTGGCGGGGTTTCATTCGATCCGTGTCAATCAGCAATGGCGGCTGATTTTCCGTTGGGATGGTGAGCGCGGCGAGGCGGACGGGATTTATTTGGACGATCACAGTTACCGATGAGAGCGAGGCAACCATGCTGACCACCAAACGCAAGCCGGCGACGGTCGGAGAGATTTTGACCGAAGAGTTCATGGGGCCGATGGGATTGACGCAGGGCGCGCTCGCCGAGGCGATGGGTGTTCAGCGCAAGCACGTCAACGAGTTGTGCGGTAACCGCAGGAACGTGACCGCCGCGACGGCCTTGATCCTAGCTCGCGTCTTCGGCAATAGCCCCGACTTCTGGCTCAACGTGCAGCGGCGTAGTGATCTTTGGGAGGTGCTGAACACGCCGAACGAACGCAAGCGAGTCGAGCGCGCACGTCCTTTGAAGCGCGTGGCCTGAGTAACGTAGTGCGTATGGAGCGACCTACGCAAATGCCACCGTTCGCAAGTATTTGCCACCAATTGTACGACGAACGGAAATCAGGTCTTGTCATTCTGGCTTCGCCGCCGCTTCGTGCCTGTTTGCCTCGAAAAGCAGTGCGGAAAACGGCATGGAAGACGACACTGAGCCGGAATGGTATAAACCAGCGAACGAAAATATCGGCCCGCACAGCGAGCCGGATGCCAAGAAGCCGAGCGCGGAAATCTACGGCAAGATCGACCGTGTGGCGCTGACGCTGGCTCGCATCATCGGCCGCCGCATGGCGAGGGAAGATTTTGAGCGTCTGCACGCCGCCAACGATAACAGGCCCATCATCTCCGAGGGAACGGAGGACGAGGCCGACAGGGATTGAAAGGATTTCTGCGATGACCCGCGTTGCGCTCTATGCCCGCTATTCCTCCGATAATCAGCGTGACGCTTCCATTGAAGACCAGTTGCGCATCTGCCGGGAGAAGGCTGAGCGTGAGAAGTGGACGATCGTCAGCACTTACAAGGATGCGGGAATTTCCGGCGCCAGCATGATTTTACGGCCCGGCATCCAGACGCTCTTGCAGGATGCCCAGCGCCAACAATTCGACGTCGTTTTGGCGGAAGCGCTGGATCGCATCAGTCGCGATCAAGCGGATGTCGCCACGCTGTTCAAGCATCTACGCTTTGCAGGTGTACCGATCATCACGCTCGCTGAGGGAGAGATTAGCGAGCTTCACGTTGGGCTCAAGGGCACTATGAACGCCCTATTCCTCAAGGATCTAGCCGCGAAAACGCATCGCGGCCTGCGGGGTCGCGTCGAAAACGGCAAGTCCGGCGGGGGCCTCTGCTACGGCTATCGCGTCGTTAAGAAGATTGATGAGCGTGGCGAGCTAGTCCGCGGCGACCGCGAGATCGATGAAGCACAGGCAGTTGTTGTGTGTCGCATCTTTAGGGAGTTTGCGTCTGGCATTAGCCCGCGCGCGATCGCGAGAAAACTCAACACCGAGGGCGTCGCCGGTCCCGATGGAAAATTGTGGAATGACACGTCAATCCGTGGCCACGTAAAGCGCGGTACCGGAATCATCAACAATGAGCTATATGTTGGCCGACTTGTCTGGAACCGGCAGCGCTACGTTAAAGACCCGAGTACCGGGCGGCGGGTGTCGCGCATGAACGCGGAATCGGAGTGGATTGTTGCAGAGGTTCCGGAGCTCAGGATTATCGACGACGAACTCTGGCAAGCGGTGAAAACGCGTCAGAGCGAGATTGCCGAAAAGTATGCCAATGTCACTGAAGCGATACGCGAAGCGCAATCGAATCGGCTGAACGGCTTGCGCCGACCGAAGGCGCTGTTTTCCGGGTTGATCTATTGCGGCGTTTGCGGCGGCCGGTACTCGTTGCGTGGGCAGGACCGCTATGCCTGTTCGGCCCGTGTCGCCAACGGCTCCTGCGCGAACACCCGCACGCTCGCGCGGACCCACCTTGAGGAGCGTGTGCTCGCAGGTCTCAAAGACCGAATGATGGCGCCCCAGATGGTCGCAGAGGCGATGCGCGCCTACGTCGAAGA
>JAJYAH010000754.1 GCA_021779635.1 Pseudomonadota bacterium
CAGTTCGTTATCACGCCGGCGATGGGAGCCGCCTTCGTGGAAGCCTTGCCGGTGAGCAAATTCCACGGCGTAGGGTCGGTCACGGCGGCCAAGATGAATGGCCTCGGCATTTTCACGGGGACTGATCTCCGAAATCAATCACTCGCCTTCCTGCAGCGGCACTTTGGAAAATCCGGTTCTTGGTATTACGAAATCGCGCGCGGCGAAGATCACCGCGCCGTTGTCGCCGATCGCCCTCGCAAGTCGTCTGGCTCGGAGACGACGTTTGCGGAAGATCTGGTCGAGCCTGCTGCAGTGGAAGCTGGGGTTCGGGCGATGGTCGATGATGTGTGGGCATGGTGCCAGAAGGCGCAAAGCTTCGGTCAGACCGTGACGGTCAAGATCAAGTTCGCCGACTTCCGCCAATTGACCCGCAGCCGCACGGTGAGCGAGCCGGTTGCCTCCTATGCAGCCTTGCTTGAAACGAGCATCGCCCTTGTGCGGGCGGTATTCCCGTTAACGTTGGGCGTCCGGTTGGTTGGTGTGACAGTCTCGAATTTTCGGGACCACGTTGGCGAGCGTCAGTTGAGCCTCGGCCTTTCCGACGTGGATCGGCCAGTCTATCGGGTTCCAACAGCGTTGCTGTCCGGAGACGGTGCCGGTCGCGGGCCGGACTCCCGATCGTCGTACGATCGACAAACATTCTGTTGATGAACGACCAGGGTTCCAATGCGTGATCAATATGTCGGCGATGTCAGTGATGTCATAAAATTTGCCTTTCTTCGGGCGCTCGCGGGCCAAGATCGCACGCTCGGGATTGCCTGGTACTATGCCCCTGGAAATGACGGGCGGGCAGACGGGCGCCATTTGGAGTGGCGTCAGGAAGTGGCATGGCGCCTTTTGGACGGGGAGCTACACGTGGGATTGGCGGCGCTGCCAGATCGAACCATCGTCGCTCTCCAACGGGCGCCGATCTGGCCAAACGGCATTCTGTTTCATGGTGAACCTGTGCCGCGCCGGATCGATAGAGCCGCGTGGGCAACGAGAAAGCGAAACGCTCTCGCCGGCGCGAACATCGTGTTCCTCGATCCGGATAACGGAATCGGAGACGAAACGGAGAAGCATGCGACGTTCTCGGAGATACGTCAGCTTCGCGAGCCGGGTCGAGCCCTGGTGTTCATCACGTTTCCTGGTCGGAGCGCAAAACATGACGTGCTGCTGACCAAGCTGCATGAGCGATTGATCGAGGTAGCAGACGCAGCGAATGTCGTGACGATGAGGACGAACGTTTCCGTGCCTCGTGCCGAGGGCTCGCAGTCTTATGTGCAGCGGCAGCGTTGGTTCACGCTTGTCGACGGCGATGAGGAGCTAATCGCCAGAGCGAGAACCTTCGCGGAAGCCCTAGCATCCGTTCCGCGCGTACGAGCGCGACTGGTTGCGGCGTCGTGAGTGTTTCGGAGCAAATTCGGGCCTTAGCAAGCGAAGGATTAAGCACCGCGGAAATCGCGCGACGCCTCGGGATTCGCTACCAGCATGCATATAACGTGCTGAACAACTTCAGCATGCGCCCGACAACCCGCGAAATCGTCATGCAGGCTGATGGGCAGATTGTACCTGTGGTGGCGGCGGCGAAGCCGCCCCTTCCAACGGAGATATTGACCTCTGCCGGGTTCAAATCCGTCGGCCAATGGATCTTGAATGGCGGTGGCGAGCTCGCCCTGAACGGCTCTGTGTCACGGTCGGTCGGGGTGTACGCTTTCGCGAAAGGCGGCATCACGCAGTATGTCGGCGTGGCGACCATGGGTTTGGCCAAGAGGCTGTACTTCTATATGCGGCCCGGCCCGACGCAGCGGACAAGCCAGAGGCTGAACGCGATCATCAAGTCTGAACTGGTCACGGCATCCGGTATCGAGATCCTCACCGCCTCTCCGCCGGACCTCGAATGGAATGGTTTGCCGGTTCATGGAAGCGCGGGTCTAGAACTCGGTCTGATCAAAAAATTCGCGCTGCCATGGAACGTACGGGGTGCGAGTTGACGGTAGGGAATATCCATAACGAGCGCGCATTCATGTCCGCTGGATGATCGAAAGCAAGCCAGAGCTCGGATGAGACACCTTACGGCCGCATTATCCTGCGCTCGTCAGCAGCAAGGCCGGATGGCCGTGGCCCCATACCACCCGTTCCCTCCATTCCCTGTCCAGGCTGCAGGCCGGACCAGGGCTCGTGCCTTGGATCCATCATGGCTGCCCCCGACCCGGAGTCGGAGCTCGCCTCAGCCGGCTTCCAGACGCGGTTGACGCCAAGCTAATATAGGGATAGTAAGTATATGGGACTGATCTTTATTCCCGTATATTCTCTATGCGCACCTCCGGGCGCGCAGCTATGTCGGAGAGGGGTCGGCGTTGAAATGGGGGGTGGAGCGGCGGCTCGAATTCATCGAGTTCAGGCTCTTCTGGGAGGGCGGCGTCAATCGCGCCGACATCATGGAGATGTTCGACGTGTCTGTGCCGCAAGCTTCGAAAGACCTTACGCTCTACCAGGAGCGGGCGCCAAACAACGCCATCTATGACAAGAGCGCCAAGCGCTACGTCGCCAGCGATCATTTTCAGCCTTGCTTCCTGAAGCCAGACCCTGCGGCGTACCTCAATCAACTCCGGTCGGTTTCTGAAGGCATACTTGACCGATCACATGCCTGGATCGGGCAGTCTCTGCCGTACGATGCTGCGCCGACACCCGTTCGGGGCGTGAGCGCGCAGACTTTGCGTTCCGTAACTTCGGCGATCCGCCAGTCGCAGGCTATCGAGATTCGCTATCAGTCGCTCTCTCGCCCCGAACCATGTTGGCGGTGGATTGCGCCGCACGCCATCGGCTTCGACGGATTTCGGTGGCACGCCCGGGCCTATTGCGAGACGGACCATACATTCAAGGATTTCCTGCTTTCGCGGATGCTAGAGACGCGGGACACACGACCGAGCGCGGTCGGACCTGACACGGATGCCGACTGGCATGAGTTCGTCACGCTCGAGATCAGCCCCCATCCTGAGCTCTCTGAGACGCAGAAGGAGGTCATCGGGCTTGACTATGGAATGGAGGGCAATCGGGCGAAAATCCGGGTGCGGAAGGCGCTACTCTACTATGCGCTGAAGCGCCTCGGCCTCGACACCGCGCCGGCTGCACGACGTCCCCAGGATCAGCAGATCGTGCTCCTGAATCGGGAGGCGGAATTCGCCGCCGTTGAGACGATGGCGGTGGAGGGCTGAATGGCGGTCCTGGAAGCTCTCAAGCCCGGGGGCTCGATCCGTGGGGTCTTGCCCAGCGGCTTCGTGACAGTGGTCAACGTCCAGTGGTTCGGGTCGGACGCGATCGAGCTGACCTACAAGGATGCGTCGGGCAAGGTCGGAAACGAGTTGCTCTACCGCGACCGAGAATCCGATCTGGAAGTCGTGGAGGAGGGGCGGCCCTGGAGCTTCGACGGAGACGGAGCGTTGTTCCGGCTGGTCTCTGAGGCCCAGCGCATTCACCTGGCCCATCTGTTCGACCCGGTGCTGGCGGTTCACACCTCCGTCGTCGACCCGTTGCCGCACCAGATCACGGCCGTCTATGAGAGCATGTTGCCGCGCCAGCCGTTGCGCTTCCTGCTCGCCGACGATCCGGGCGCCGGCAAGACCATCATGGCGGGGCTCCTCATCAAGGAGCTGATCGCCCGCGGCGATCTGCAGCGCTGCCTCGTCGTGTGCCCGGGAAGCTTGGCCGAGCAATGGCAGGACGAGCTTTATCGCCGCTTCAACCTGCCCTTTGACATCCTGACCAACGACAAGCTGGAGGCGGCGCGCACCGGCAACTGGTTCCTGGAAACCAATCTCGCCATCGCGCGGCTCGATAAACTCGCCCGTAACGAGGACGTCCAGCTCAAGCTACAAGCGCCCGATTGCCGT
>JAJYAH010000755.1 GCA_021779635.1 Pseudomonadota bacterium
CAGCGTCACATAACTGAGCGCGAGGATCAGCGCGGCTGCCGCGACGCTGTTGGCATAATAGGCGCTGCGCCGGCCCGCCATCGCATAGGACAACAAGAGCGCGAGCACCGCGGGCATGGCATAGCCGAGCAGGATTTGATTGATGAATTCGCGATCGATCGTGATCGGCCAGACCGCCGGGTTGTCGAAGAACATCAGCCCGAACAGGGCGGCCAATCCGGCAAACCCCGTCAGCAGGACCGCGCCGACGTTGTGGACGATGCTGCCGGTGAGAATCCGCAATCGCTCCAGGCCGATGGCCAGCGCGAGAGCGGCGCAGACCTGCAAGGCGGTCTCGGTGAGGCTTGCGGTGTCGCGGTAAACATCGCCGCCGTTCACGGCATGGCGAATTTCCATGAACGCGAGCAGCGCCGTGAACAGGATCGCCGCGGCTTCCACCGCGCGCAACGGTGCGTCGTCGCCGCGCCGCCGCAGGAAGTGGCTTCCTGCCCAGAACGACAGCGCCGGAACGCCATACCCCCATAACAGCCAGTTGAAGATCGGCGTGGCACCGACCGCATTGCCGACGATGCGCGGCTCGTAGCCGATGCGTAGCACCACGAGACCTGCGAGGATGGCGGAGAGCGAGCGCAGGAACGGAATCGGTCGCTGCATCGAAATCCAGGCTGCCGCCGTCGACATCAGTGCCAGCGCGATCGTGAGCCAGCCCTTCTCGAGCGCAAAAGTCAGTGCCAGTGCCAGCGCGCCGAGCGCGCCGGTAGCAAACTGCGCAATCGAGATGGCAAGCCCCGGCCGGCTATCCCGTTTGGTCAGGATTTCGGTCGCCGCGGCAAAGGCGGCAGCCAACATCACCGCCAGAATCGCAAACGGTATCGAGCGATCGAGATGCGCGATGCGGGCGTAAAGCGCGACCAGCAGTGCCAGCGGCGCAAACACCCCGGCAGCCGACCATACCACCGGGATAATGGCGCTCGCCGAGCGGCCCTGGGCAAGGAATCCTGTGGCGCCGAAACCGGCGGCGAAAATCGCCGCCGTGATCAGATGCAGGGAAACGGAGCTCTCGGTGGCGGCAGGACCGATGCCCGGCAGTGGCCCGCCTGGAAGCACCAGCATGTCCGGATTGCCGCGCACCGCCCATTCGAAAAATACAATGGCCGCGAAGCCTGCGGCGAAGGCGATCGCACCGGTGGCGGACGGCGCGCGCCATGTCACGAACAAGGTGGCGGTTATCAGGGCCGCGAACACCATGAGGGCTGCGTCGGCATGAAAGCTCGCGAGCACGATCATGGTAGCGCCGAGCAAATAGGCCGCGAGCGAACCCGATGAGATCGGCTCGATCCGCCCTTCGTCCGCGGGCGGGCCGAACAGGAAGCCACACACCACCAGCAACGCCGCGAGTACAAACCCCGCCACGACGTGGAACGCATACGGACCAACCACCGGCGGGTCGAATTCCAGGCAGGGCAATGTCCAGAGCAGCGCGAATACGAAGGTGGTAACCGCGAGCCAGCGCCACAGCCTGATCCGCGCCAGACCGAAGGCCGCCGCGGTGACGATGGCGAGATAGATATAGAGCGCCCAGAATTCCGGCTTCTCGGAAGAAACCAGGACGGGGGTGGCGAATGCGGCGACGATGCCGAGGCCTGCCAGCGCCGGCCCGTGCAGCAGCGCCGCTGCGAGCGTGCCCAGCGCCACCAGCCCAAGCAGGAGGAAGGCGGACGAGGGCGCGAGAAAATCATACAGCGCATACGCCGCATAGACCGTCGCGAAGCCGACCGCGGTCCCGGCCGCGGTAAGGCTCGCGGGAATATTCGCGATCGGCAGCGTCTGAATCGCGGAGGTGTTCTCCTTGCGCCGCGTCCATTCGCCAGCGGCAAGCAAGGCAACGGCGAACGCGCCGCCGAGCAAGGTTCGCGCGCCGGGCCCGAGCAGCCCGGCATCGATCGAGTAGCGGACCATGAAGAATCCGCCGAGCGCCAGCGTCAGGCCGCCCAACCAGACCACCCAGCGGGTGCCAACGCGTTCCTCGAGGCCGGGCGGGCCTTGCGGAAGGGGCGGAGGCATCGCCATCGTGACGCCGATGGCATCGTTCGGCGCGGGAAACGCGGCCTCCGCGAGGGGTGTGGTTTGTGCAGTCTCGGCTGCTGTTGCCACATCTTCGGCCGCGACATTCGGCGATGAAGCGGCGAACGCCTGCTCAATCGCTTGCCGGGATGCGAGCGTTGGCGGGCCAGGCCTCGCCTGCCGTCCGGCCGCTTCGATTGCGTCCAGTCGCGCGCGCAGCACGGCTGCTTGATTGAATGCCTTGCGCGCGACAATGAGCGCGACGATCGCAACAACGAGCGCAAAGATGTCAGACATCAGGCCTCCCGGCGATCGGCCCGGCGTCCGAGCTTGCCGCGTCGAATTTTTTGGTCGCTTTCGAGATCGTTTCCCAGCCGGCTGCGCCTACTGAGTGTGACTTCCGGCTACAAAAGTTCAAGCACGCCGGCGCAGTATTTCCGCCTGGCGCGGGTCGCTCGACGGCGGCTGCCTGATGTCACTCAAGATCGATGCGGAAAGGCCGGCCTTCGACCGTCATGCTGCCTGGACCCATCACATCGAGCGCACGCAGCATCCGCCCCTCGCGCCCCAGCGCCTTGTCCGCAAGGCTCACGATCAGCCGGTTCGGCGACGCGATCGGCGACGCCGCGCGTATTTGCCGTGCGATTGCGATTTCGTCGCGGTGCGGATTGAGCGCGCACACGGCAGCAAAGGCGCTGGCAGTCGAACGGCTGATGCCGGCATAGCAGTGGACCACCAGTGGCGCGTTGCGGTCCCAGCCGCGCACGAAGTTCAGAACCTGTTCGATATGCTGGTCCGACGGCGCGACGAAGCCTTCCACCTGTTCGGTGATGTCGTCCATCTGCACCTTCAGATGGTTGGCCGGGAGCACAGACGCCGGCCGCTGCACCTGATCGACATTGGCCATGACCGTGAGCACATGACTGGCGCCGACCGCCTTGACGGTGTCGGGAAGTGCGGCGAGCGAACAGACGTGAATCATGGTTTTCCTTTTGTAACCGCCATTATAGGCCATTCATCCGTGTAGTGTCTTGAAT
Source organism: Pseudomonadota bacterium (assembly GCA_021779635.1). The sequence continues at coordinate 3,102 of JAJYAH010000755.1, forward strand.
CTTGCCAGGAACCGCTTCTCGGCCTTGGCGGCGGTCCAGGGCGTCAGGTAGTCCCGGCGGGTTTCCGGCGGCAGACCGGGATCGCGGCCGAACAGGCGTTTTGCTTCGGCCTGCGCAAAGCCCGCGAGGTCTGTCGCCTCAAGGTAGGCGGCGCCCCTGTCGGCAGCCTTGATCTGACGCTCGATTTCCGGAGCCAGCTCGGGCGGTAATCCGAAGCGGATGTGTATCGCCGAAAGCAGCCGCTTTTCGACCGCCTTGTAGTCCCCGCCAAGCACTGCCTTGAATGGCGAGATCATGTCGCCGATGACATATTCCGGTGCATCGTGCAGCAGCGCGGCGAGCCGGTAGCTGACATCGACACGCGGCGTCTGCTCGCGCATCACCGCCTCGACCAGCAATGTGTGTTGCGCCACCGAAAAAATATGCGCGCCGCTGGTCTGTCCGTTCCAGCGCGCCACGCGCGCCAGGCCGTGGGCTATATCGGCGATTTCGATATCGAGTGGCGAGGGATCGAGCAGATCGAGCCGCCGTCCCGACAACATGCGCTGCCAGACGCGGGCCGTCGCCTCGTTCGCGGGCAGTTTTCTGTCCGTCATTTGACTTTGAGGCGGGGCGTGCGACGTTTTCCGGCGCAGCTTTCGTGACAAAAGCATGCGATCAGATGGTCGTTGACCATGCCGGTGGCCTGCATGAAGGCATAGACGATGGTCGGGCCGACGAATTTGAATCCGCGCGACACCAGTTCCTTTGACATCTTGACCGATAGCGGAGTCGATGCCGGAACGCCGGCCGTCGTCTTGAAATGGTTGACC
>JAJYAH010000756.1 GCA_021779635.1 Pseudomonadota bacterium
GCACCGAGCGTCTCGACCGCCGACAGGCGTTCGATCAGGGCATTCTTGCGCGCTATCCGCCACATGCCGCGCGCCAGCGCGAGCGTGGCGACGATGGGCAAGCCTTCCGGGATAGCCGCGACGGCGAGCGCAATGGCGGCTTCGACCATCAGGAAGGCGTCCTTGCCTTGCAGCAGCCCAACAGCGCCGATCAATGCCGTCAGGGCGAGCGTGAGCCAGACAAGCTGTCCCGACAGGGATGCGAGCTTCTTCTCGAGGGGCGACGCGTCGGGCTCTGCCTCCGCGACCAGTCTGGAGATATGGCCGAGTTCGGTGTCCATGCCAGTCGCGACGACGACGCCGGTGCCGCTGCCGTGTGTGATGTTGGTCCCCTTGAAGAGCATCGACGTGCGATCGGCAACGCGCGCGTCGGCCTCGACCGGAGCTGCCGATTTGCTGACACGTACGGACTCGCCGGTCAGCGTCGACTCATCCGCATCGAGGTCGGCGGTTTCCACCACCCGCATATCCGCTGAAATAACATCTCCGGCATCGAGCAGGACAATGTCTCCCGGCACCAACCGCTCCGCCGGAATGAGGCGTGTGTGCCCGCCCCGGAGCACCCTGGCCGAGCGGCTTCCGAGTGCCCTGATGGCCTCGATCGATCGAACGGCCTTGATTTCGGTGACGAAGCCGATCGCGGTATTGAGGATCAGGACGCCAACGATTGCGCCGCCTTCCTCCCACTCCTGAAAATAGAACGCTACCGCGGCAGCAACGGCCAGCAGCGCAACCACAAGGCTCTGAAACTGGTGAACAAGGACGGAAATCAGTCCGGCCTTTTGCCGCGAGCCAATCGCGTTGACCCCGTAAACCGAGAGCCGGTGCTCCGCCTCGTGGTCGGAAAGACCGGTGGCGGAAGATACATTCAGCGAAGCGAGTACCTCGGTGGCGCTCCGGCCATGCGGAGAATCGAGCCGAACGCGTTTCATTCTCGCGAGCATCCTTTGAGCGTGACAAGCCGGACATGGTTCATTGTACTGTATCTGCTGCCCCGCTACCGGGATTGCGGGTCGCTGGCGGGCGCAGGAGCGAGCTGCCGGTCATTTGAACCGGCTTCGGCAGGCCCATCAACTCCAGCAACGTGGGCGCGATATCCGCCAGCCGCCCTTCCGCTACAGGTATGTCGCCAGCGCCCACCAGCAGGAGAGGCACGGGATTTGTGGTGTGGGAGGTGTGCGGGCCACCGGTTTCTGGATCGCGCATCATCTCGCAATTGCCGTGGTCGGCGGTGACAAGCAACGTGCCGCCGGCCTTGCCTATCGCCTCCACGAGGCGGCCCAGTCCGGCATCGACCGTCTCCACCGCCTTGACCGCAGCCGGCAAGTTGCCGGTGTGGCCGACCATGTCGGGGTTGGCATAATTCAGCACGATCAGGTCGTATTTGCCGGAACCGATCGCATCCACCGCCTTGTCTGTCAGCTCGGGGGCCGACATCGCGGGTTCCAGATCATAGGTTGCAACTTTGGGAGACGGAACCATGATGCGGTCCTCGCCGGGATACCGGGCTTCATTGCCACCATTGAGGAAGTAGGTGACGTGCGGATACTTCTCCGTCTCGGCCATGCGCAGCTGCGTGCGGCCCGCGTCGGCCACCACCTGACCCAGAACGTTCGGCAGGGCATGCGGCGGAAAGATAGCTTGCATGAATGCCTTCAGCTCCTCGCTGTACTGGGTCATGCCGGCCGCGACTGCGATACGAACCGTGCGCCGACGTGGAAAGCCGGCAAAGGCCGGATCCAGCAGGGCGGCAAGAATCTCGCGCACCCGATCGGCGCGGAAGTTGAAGCAAAGCACCCCGTCTCCATCCCGCATGCCGCGATATTGTCCGACGACCGCAGGCAACACAAACTCATCGCTGATACCATTCGCATAGGCCTCGGCGATCACCGCAGGAGCATCAGGGAAGCGTGGTCCTTCCGCTTCCACGATTGTGTTGTAGGCTTTGGTCACACGCTCCCAGCGACGGTCGCGATCCATGATATAGAATCGACCACAAACCGTCGCGATCGGGATGGACGGTGGCAGCGCCTCACTGAGGCGCCTGATGTTCTCGTCCGCCGAACGCGGCGGCGTATCGCGGCCATCGGTAACAGCATGCACAACCGCCGGGACGCCGGCTTCGGCGAGCATCTTCGCGAGCGCCATCGCATGATCCTGGTGCGAATGCACTCCCCCCGGTGAGACCAGGCCCAGGAGGTGGCAGGTGCCGCCGGTCTGCCGCAGCCGCTCAATCAGACCGAGCAGGGCGGGCGCCCTTTTGATCTCGCCGTCGGCAATCGCCGCGCTGATGCGCGGCAGGTCCTGCACCACAACGCGGCCAGCGCCAATGTTGAGATGGCCGACCTCGGAATTGCCCATCTGTCCTCGCGGCAGACCGACATCCCTGCCCGACGCGTGCACGAGGGCGTGCGGGCAAGTGCTCCACAGACGATCGAAGTTGGGTGTCCGCGCCTGGCGGATGGCGTTGTCAGCCACCTCCTCCCGCCAGCCCCAGCCGTCCAGAACCACCAGCATCACCGGACAGCGTTTCTGCATTTCCAGCACCCTTTCGCCAGCCTATCACTGACATCAGGCCAATACCCCGGGTCCTCAGTTCTTGATCGACCCAAGACGCGCCGCGATGTAGGCGACTGCGCCCTCTAGTGTGACAAGCTTCGGATAGTCGAGCTCGGGTATGTCGACGCCGAGACGATGGTGGATCGCGGTGATGAAGTTCAGGAAATCGATGGAGTCGATGTCCAAGGCTTCGCGCAGGTCCCCGGCAGGATCGATGGCCGCAAGATCAATTTCAGGCGCGATATTGTTGAGCTCTTCCTGCACCACCTTGCGAATGTCGATGTCCTTCATAGCTTGTCTGGCTCCTGCAGCAGCCTGCCGATTTCGGCCAGGAACAACGCACCCGCGTGTCCGTCACTGACCCGATGGTCGGCGGACACCGTGATGGTGACAACCGAGCGCGGACCAATGGCGCCGTCAATAACCCATGGCCGCGTTACGATCTTGCCGAAACCGACAATCGCCACCTGCGGCGGATAAATGATGCCGTACAATGTTTCGACCCCGCGTTCTCCCAGACTCGTAACCGTGATGGTCGGATCGGAAATCTCCGAACTGCGCATGCGACCGGCCCGGGTACGTTGAACCAGATCACGCATACCCGCCATCAGGCCATCGACCGGGATTTGATCGGCTTGATGCAGCGCTGGTGCCGCCAACCCGCCGCCGCGAATAGCGATGGCAACGCCGACATGCACCGCGCTCGCCGGCTCGAATTTGCCGTCGCGGTAAAAGCCATTGAAGGCGGGAAAGCGGCGCGCCGCCAAGGCAACAGATCTGATTGCAAGCGCGCCGATCAGCAGGCGGTCGCTAGGCGACCGCGTCGCATTCTTCTGCATCAGCCATTGCTCGCACGACGTGACGTCGACCTGATGCTCGAGATAATAATGGGGGATTTCCCGCTTCGATCGCGCCATGGCGGCGGCGATAGCCGTTCGCATCGCGTCGAGATCAAGGCCGGGCGCTCGCTTCTTTTCCGATGGCGCGACGGCCTTGCCAGGACCGCGCTCGATGTCGGCATAGGTGATCGCCCCCGCCGGGCCGCTTCCGGTCACCGTCGAGAGATCAATCCCGCGCGCCTCGGCGAGACGCCGTGCGGCGGGTGATACCCGCGCGCGCGCCGCGGCTGGCGCGACGGGCGGTGGTGGTGGCGATGGCGGCGCAACCGGCACCCGCACGAGAGGCGGCACTGCGAGCGGAACGGCCGGCTGGAGGAGACCGGCCGGCGGTTCGCCGACCCGCACCTGCTGACCGCCGCCGTCCGCAACCTGGCCGAGTACGTCGGCCGCCGGCTGGACGACGAGCACCACAGCA
>JAJYAH010000061.1:0-8500 GCA_021779635.1 Pseudomonadota bacterium
TTCGATAAAGGTGCGATCGTCCATCGCGGCATTGCCGATCGGCACATAGGTATCGAGCCGGTCCTGCGTCAGCACGTAACCACCGACATGCTGCGACAGATGGCGCGGAAATTCGATCAGTTCGGTTGCAAGCTCGACCGCGAGTCCGACCATCGAGTTCCCGGGATCAAGCCCCGCCTGCCTGACCTGCATGTCGTTGAGGCCCTCGCCCCAGCTTCCCCACACCGTATCCGCCAGTGCCGCGGTGACATCTTCGGTCAGTCCCAGCGCCTTGCCGACATCGCGGATCGCGCTGCGCGGCCGGTAATGAATCACCGTGGCAATAATCGCGGCGCGGTGGCGGCCATATCTTCGATAGACATATTGCATCACCTCCTCGCGCCGCGAATGCTCGAAATCGACGTCGATGTCGGGCGGCTCCAGCCGTTCCTTGGAAATAAAGCGCTCGAACAGCAGATCGACCTTGGTCGGATCGACGGAGGTAACGCCGAGAACATAGCAAACGGCCGAATTCGCCGCCGATCCCCTGCCCTGACAGAGGATGCTTTGGCTGCGCGCATAACGGACAATATCGTGCACGGTGAGAAAATAATGCGCGTATTTGAGCTTCCTGATCAGGCGCAGTTCCTTGTGCAAAACCTTTTTGGTCTTGGGCGAAATCCGGACCGGAAATTTTTTGTGCGCACCTTGCCAGGTCATGTCTTCCAGATGGCGCTGCGCGGTCTTGCCCGGCGGCACCGGCTCGTCGGGATACTGGTATTTGAGTTGATCAAGCGAAAAACCGATGCGGCCGGCAAACCGCATGGTTTCCGCGATCGCCTCCGGCACATCGCGAAACAGCCGCGCCATTTCATGCGCAGGCTTGAGATGGCGTTCCGCATTGGCTTCAAGGCGCTTGCCGATGGCATCGATGGTGGTCTTCTCGCGAATGCAGGTCAGAACATCCTGCAAGGGGCGGCGCGCGGGATGGTGATACAGCACCTCGTTGGTGGCCAGCAGCGCCACGCGAGCCGTCGCGGCGATGCGATGAAGCCGAACCAGACGACGCCGGTCATCGCCGCGGTACAGCAGGCTGGCTGCAAGCCACACGCCATCCGCGCGGCTGTGCTGCAATTGATCCAGAACCTTGAGCGCTTTTGTCGCCTCGAAGCGATGCGGAGGCGTCAGAACCAGAAGCTGCCCTTCGGCGAATTCCAGGAGATCATCGAGCTTCAGATGGCATTCGCCCTTCTCGGTATCGTCCCCGCGCTTGCCGCGGGTCAGTAACCGGCATAGCCGGCCGTAAGCTTCCCGATTGGCCGGATAGACCAGAATATCCGGCGTATCGTCCATGAAGACGAGGCGCGAACCGATCAGCAGCTTCGGCTTGTAGTTGACCTCGGGATTGCCGAGTTCCTTGTAAGCCCGCACCACGCCTGCCAGCGTGTTATGGTCGGCAATGCCGATGACCGGAAGCCGCAACTCGCTCGCCCGATGCACGTAATCCTGCGGGTGCGATCCGCCGCGCAGGAACGAAAAATTCGTGGTGATTCCGATCTCGGCATAAGCAGGGATGTTCATGCGAACAGCCCGTGCACGAACCAGTTGGAAGCCGCCGGCTTGCCCTCTTTGTCAACGAGTTCGCTGCCGTAAAGGCCATCGCGGTAAATCCAGAAGCGCAATCCGGCCTCATCCTCGACACGGAAATAATCGCGCGTCAGGGTCTGGCCGTTGTGCTTCCACCATTCCATGGCGATACGCTCAGGACCCTCGATCCGGACCACCTCATGGGTGGCACGCCGCCATGTGAAATGGTGCGGAGGCCCGTCAGGAACCGTGGCAAAAGGTACCTTGATGGGCTCCGGCTTTTCGAACAGCCGGAGCGGACGCAATGGCGGTTCGTTCTCCACACGGGCTGGCCAGGTCGCCTGCACCGCCGTGGCCAGATGATGCTGCGCCGGTGCTGCCGCCACCGCACGCTCCGGAATATGGCTGTCCTGCGGCAGGTGCACGACCACGCGCCGCCCGCCGATGCGCGCGGCGATGCGGTCGATCAATGCCGCCAGTTCGTCATTGTCATGCACCTTGGCGTCGAGATCGCGCTGCTGCTGCACGACGATTTCCGTGCGGCTGGCGGACAGGCGAACGAGATCGAATCCGAAACCGGGATCGAGTGGATCGTTCAGAGCATCGAGCCGTTCGCGAAACAGGCGGTCGATCGCCTCGCCTTTGGTCACGGGTTGTCCGGTGTCCACAACAATCGCGCGAACCGCGCCATCGGTGCGAAAGAAATTGGCTTCCAGCCGCCGCGCGCCCTTGCCTTGCTGCGCCATCGCCACGACCAGCATCTGCGCCAGCCGGGACAATGTCGCGGATATCACCGCATCGGTCGCCACCGGCTCGGCGAAACGCTTCTCCACGATGTAATCCGGCAGCGGCTTGCGGGGACTGATCGGCGCATCGCCTTGCCCCAGCGCCTGTTTCAGCAGGGTCGTGAAGTCAGCACCGAATCTTGCGGTGATTTCATGACGCGCGCGGGCTGCGACATCGCCGATGGTTTTCAGCCCGGCGCGGCGCAAGCCATTGGTTATCGCAGCATCGGCGCCCAGCGCGGACACCGGCAGCGGCTTGACTGCATCAGTTTCCCCGCCATCACCGACGATGCAACCATGGACGTGACGATTCATCGTCCGTGCACACACCGAGGTTCCGGCGATGGCGGCGCTGACGGCAAAACCTTGAACGGTCAGTACACTACACACCCGTCGCATCATCGCGGCCTCGCCGCCGAACAAATGGGCACAGCCGGTGATGTCGAGAAACAGGCCATGCGGAGAATCGATCGCTACCAGCGGCGTGAAACGATCGCACCAGTCGGCAATGGCATTCAGCGTCCTGGCGTCGGCAGCTTCATCGGCATCGAAAACCCTTAATTGCGGGCAGATGGCGCGGGCGTTGGCGAGCGGCAGGCCGATCTCAAGCCCGAGACGGGCTGCAGCATCATCCAGCGCGGAAATCTGTAGCGCGTTGTTTTGTTTGGCGACGACAATGCTGGGGTGATCGTCACTGGAGTGATCGCCAGGGTTTTGTTTTGACGCGTTTGCTTCCCGCCAACCGGTACCCGCTTCGCCCGAAAACGCATCAGCCGGCGCGGCGTTGTCGCGCGAGAGCTGGCGCTTGATGCGGTCGGTGGGCAGGCGCGGCAGCCACAGGCTGAGAATACGCCGCCGGTTTCTCGAAAAGGCACTCATCACATTTCCATTCCATGATCCACCGCCCAACAGGGCCATGACGGTTGCGGACAAGCTGCGCGTCGAACATCGGCGTCCCCCACGCCGGCTGTGAAGGCGCGGCGGCCGGCGAATGCGCCGCGTGCACGATCCATCTTGTTTCCGCCGTTGAAGGCAACGGCTCAGCCGCCACTCGCAGCAACAGACCGGTGACGCCGGACGCTCGCGCGGCCAATGTCAGCTTGCGACTGGCGACGAGATCGAGTTGTCGCGCTGCCCCCCAGACTTCCAGCACGACGACGCCAAGCGCATCGCAGGCGAGCGCGTCGGCAGCTGCCCGCAACGCGGAGTCCACATCCGCCGCGCGCACCGTCACCAGGAGGCGCGGATCAAGACCGAGTTCGGCCAGTCCGCTCATCGACAGCGCACCCGATTCGATTTCAGTGAAATCCTGACGTACCCACACCAAAGGCCGCCGGGCCGCCGCCCTTCCCGCCAGCCCCACGACGAACCCGGTCGCCGCCCCGCTCTGGCGTCCCTCGGCAAACACCTCATGCACCGCGCCGATGGCCAAGCCCCCCTGCAGCGTGGCATCGGCATCCGCATGACCCAGTGTCACCCTGCCCGGCCTGTATTCATCACCAGGCGTCTCGATGCGCTCGATGCTGCCGCGCAAACTCGCAAGCGTGTTCGTGCGTGCGGCGGCGCATGATCCGCCAAAGTGTGAGCAGTTTGGCGACAATAAAATGGGGAGCGCGCTCGGACGCAAAACCGGTTCCCGTTTTTGCTGATCGCGCTCGTGCATACGCGCCGCTCCTCAGAAATGTTGAGCCGTCTGGTTTTGAACGAACCCGGATTTTTAAATGAACCCGCGGCTGGCTCATTTGTTCATGATATGTTCTAATATAAAGCTAACATCATCCGCGGAGTCAATCCGCAGCGGGATTTAAGTTTTTCTCAAGCAAAATCAAAGGAATCCGACGATGGACGTGCAACGTAAGCTGGAAATCCTGGCCGATGCCGCCAAATACGACGCGTCCTGCGCCTCCAGCGGCACCGAGCAACGCGATAGCCGCGACGGCAAAGGCCTTGGCTCGACCGCTCCGGGCATGGGCATCTGCCATTCCTACGCGCCGGATGGACGCTGCATTTCACTGCTGAAGATCCTGCTGACCAACGCCTGCAATTACGATTGCCTCTATTGCGTCAACCGTGCCACCAGCAACGTGCCGCGCGCCCGCTTCACGGTCGATGAAGTGGTAAAGCTGACGATCGACTTTTATCGCCGCAATTATATCGAAGGCTTGTTTCTGTCCTCCGGCATCATCCGCAGCGCCGACTACACCATGGAGCAGGTGGTGAACGTCGCGCGCCGATTGCGCGAGCAGCATCACTTCCGTGGCTACATCCATCTCAAAACCATTCCGGAAGCCGACGAGGCGCTGATCACGGAAGCCGGAAAATATGCCGACCGTCTCAGCATCAACATCGAAGTGCCGGAAGAGACAAGTCTGGCCAAACTGGCGCCGGAAAAGGACGTGCGTGCGATCCGCCGCACCATGGGCCGGCTGCGTTTAAAGCTCGATGAAGCGCAGGCGGGCCGCAAGGTCACGCCGAAGGGAAATATCGGGCCACGGTTCGCACCGAGCGGCCAGAGCACGCAGATGATCGTCGGCGCCGATGCCGCCAACGACCAAACCATCCTCACCACCAGCGCCAATCTCTACGGCTCCTACAAGCTCAAGCGGATCTATTATTCTGCGTTCAGCCCGATCCCCGATGCCAGCCGCGCACTGCCTTTGCTGGCGCCGCCGCTGGTGCGCGAGCACCGGCTTTATCAGGCCGACTGGTTAATGCGGTTTTACGGTTTCGACGCCGGCGAAATCGTCGATCAGGCCGAAGGCATGCTGTCGCTCGATATCGATCCCAAACTCGCCTGGGCACTGCGGCACCGCGACCGCTTCCCGCTCGACGTCGGCACCGCCAGCCGCGAGGATTTGCTGCGCGTGCCCGGCTTCGGCACCAGGGCGGTCGATCGCATCATCGCCACCCGCCGCGTGACTTCCATTCGGATCGCCGATCTCGCGCGCCTGCGTATCCCCCGAAACAAGGCGCTGCCGTTCATTATCCTCAGCGATCATCGCCCGCCGCCGCACCTGTTGGACAGCGCAACGCTGACGCAACGGTTCAAGCCCAAGGCGGCACAGCTCGGATTTCGGTTTTGATACAAGCCGTCATGGCCGGACGTGTGCCACGGCATGACGAATATAGAGACGGTATTCGAATGCACTTTATCACGCTCGACCACGACACCGATTTTGAAGGCTGGCGCAAAGCCGCGCGGGCGCTCGTCCTCAACGAGGTGAGCCCGTCCGACGTGACGTGGACAGCGCCAGGCCACACGCCGGAATTATTCGCGCCTGTCGCGGCAGCATCGCCGCCCGAAGTGCCACGAGCTACTTTCAGCGTCTCGGCCAAATTCGTCGAACTGGCGCAATTCGCGATCCTGCACCGTGACATTGCACGTTTCGCAATTCTGTATCGGCTGCTGTGGCGGCTGCGCAGCCATCACGATCTGCTGGTGGCGGCAACCGATCCCGATGTTTCGCAGGTTGCGGCGATGGCAAGAGCCGTGCAGCGCGACCAGCACAAGATGCAGGCCTTTGTCCGGTTTCGCGAAATCGGCCGCGAGCGGAAGTCGCGTTACGTGGCCTGGTACGAGCCGGAACATCACATTGTCGAGGCCACCGCGCCGTTCTTCGCGCGGCGCTTTGCCGACATGGCCTGGTCGATCCTCACCCCGGATATCTGCGCGCATTGGGAAGGCCATGTCGTCGCTTTTACGCCCGGAGTCAGCAAGGCCGCGGCCCCCTCGGAAGACCGCCTGGAACAAACCTGGCTGCGTTACTACGCCAGCATCTTCAATCCAGCCCGGCTGAAGGTGAAGGCGATGCAGACCGAGATGCCCAAGAAATATTGGCGGAACCTGCCGGAGGCTTCGCTTATTAAGCCTCTGATCTCAGGTGCCGGACGCGCGACCAGCGCGATGATCGCGGATGCCGCCACCGATCCGCACAAATCGCAGAAAAGGCCGGAGCCGCCCGTGAAACACAAACATGCCGCATCCGCCGACGATATCGAAGCCCTCCGACAGGCGGCCAGCGATTGCCGCGCCTGCCCGCTCTGGAAGGATGCAACGCAAACCGTATTCGGCGAAGGCCTGCAGACCGCGCGGGTGATGCTGGTCGGCGAGCAGCCTGGCGACAAGGAGGACCTTGCCGGCAAACCGTTCGTCGGACCGGCCGGACAGATGCTCGACCGCGCACTGGAAGAAGCCGGCATCGACCGCGCCAAGGTGTACGTCACCAACGCAGTGAAACATTTCAAGTTTGTGCCACGCGGAAAGATCCGCCTACATCAGAAACCGAACACGTCGGAGATCAGGGAATGCCGGCCGTGGTATGAGCGCGAGCTGGCGGCAATCAAACCCGACCTGGTGGTGGCGATGGGCGCTACCGCGGCGCAATGCGTGTTTGGAAAGGTTACGCCAATCAACAAGAACCGCGGCCGCCCGATCGATCTCGAAGACGGCACCAAGGCGCTGGTGACGGTGCATCCGTCCTATCTATTGCGGCTCCCCGATGCGGAGGCCAAAGTGCTGGAATATCAGCGCTTTGTCGAAGATCTCCGAATTGCAGCCGAGCTCATGAGAAAATCGGCGCGGGCGGCATAGTCCGCGTTCGCCGCACACACCGTCGCCAAGAGCCGCGGATCAAGACCGAGTTCGGCCGGAACGCTCATCGACAGCGCACCCCATGGCGAGGCCGCCCTGCAGTGCGGCATCCACGTCAATGACCAACCCTATCTCTGACATGTCCGCATCGCCGTGCGCCTCGATGCGCTTGATGCTGCCACGCAAAGTTTCAAGCACTGCTTGTGCCTGCACCGGTCATGCGCCGCTTCTCAGCTCGGACCGCCACAGGGTCGTTAGGTAAACCCAAGGCCCATGATTTTCGCCAGTAATTCCAACGGGATGCAATAGCGGCCCGGAACGCCACTTCCTGGGGGTCATTTCATGCCCCTGTCACATGCATCAAGCAAAGTCCGCGAACTGAATTTTGGAGAAATTTACCATGAGCGACGTTGCGTTACCTGGTTCGATCGAACCTGCCGCCAGAAAGGGTCCCAATCTCGACGGTGGCATCAACCCGCTGCAGGGCATCATTTACATGGGCGTAGTCGCCGCTGCTCTGTTGTTCGTCGCGTACAGCATTTATTCCGACATCGACGCCACCGGCACGCGGGTCACATCATACCTGCCGTACCTTCTGCTTTTTGTTGCCCTGCTGATCGCGCTCGGTTTCGAATTCGTGAACGGCTTTCACGATACCGCCAATGCCGTCGCCACAGTGATTTATACCCGCTCGCTGCCTGCCAATATCGCGGTGGTGTGGTCAGGCATGTTCAATCTGTTTGGCGTCTTGATGTCCTCAGGCGCGGTTGCCTTCGGCATTGTGTCGCTATTGCCCGTCGAATTGATCTTGCAGGTCGGCAGCGGCGCGGGATTCGCCATGGTATTCGCCCTGCTGATCGCCGCCATCATCTGGAATGTGGGGACCTGGTATTTCGGATTGCCGGCATCGAGTTCCCACACCCTGATCGGATCGATCATGGGAGTTGGCATCGCCAACGCCCTGCTGCGCGGCCGCGATGGCACGTCCGGCGTGGATTGGTCGCAGGCAGCCAATGTCGGCAAAGCACTGCTGCTGTCGCCGCTGTTTGGCTTCGCTCTGGCCGCAGTTCTGCTCTTCGTCCTCAAGATCGTGTTGCAGCGTGCGACTCCGGCTCTGTTCGCCGAGCCGAAGGGCGATCAACCCCCGCCGGCATGGATCCGCGGTATCCTGATCCTCACCTGCACCCTGGTCAGCTTCTTCCATGGCTCGAATGACGGCCAGAAGGGCATGGGCCTCATCATGCTCATTCTCATCGGCACGGTGCCGACTGCCTATGCGCTCAACCGCGCCCTGCCGGAAAGCCAGATCGAGCAGTTCACTGCGAATTCGACCGCCGCGAGCAAGGTGATCGAAGCCAAGGCCGCCGGCCATAAAATCTCGGGCAACCCGCGACCGGCCGTGACCAGCTACGTCGCAGAGCGCCAGATCACCGAGGGGACACTTCCGGCACTGGCGGCTCTCGTCCACGACATCAGCAACCAAGTGACCCAATACGGATCGCTCGCCAAGTTCCCTGCCGACGTCGTCGGCAACACGCGTAACGACATGTACCTTGCG
>JAJYAH010000061.1:8510-16226 GCA_021779635.1 Pseudomonadota bacterium
GCGTCCGAAACCATTCGCTTCCTGATGAAAGACCCGCAAAACGGACTCGGCAGCGATGAGGTTGCAACCCTCAACAGCTATAAAGGCTCGCTCGACAGCGCGACAAAATTCATTCCTACCTGGGTGAAAATCGTCGTCGCCATCGCGCTTGGCCTTGGCACCATGATCGGCTGGAAGCGCATTGTCGTCACCGTCGGCGAGAAGATCGGCAAGACCCATCTGACCTACGCGCAGGGCGCTTGTGCCGAAATCACAGCTGCTGCGACAATCGCCGCGGCTGACATATACGGGTTGCCGGTTTCGACCACCCATGTGCTCTCGTCGGGTATCGCGGGCACCATGTCAGCAAGCGGGTCCGGATTGCAGTGGTCAACGATCCGCAACATCGCACTCGCCTGGGTGCTGACGTTGCCGGCCGCCATGATTCTGTCGGGTTGCCTGTATTTGCTGTTTTCCAGGCTGTTCTAATTGCGTTCTGGGCGTTGCCTCTCTCTCACTTCGCTCTGACGCAAAAGGCCCGCGCCACCCCGCGCGGGCCTTTACCTTATGCGCAACTGAACTTTCTAGCCGGCGTTACGCCGCCAGTGTGTTCTCGACCAGCTTGATCCAGTACGACGTGCCGAACACGATCGCATCGTCGTTGAAATCGTAGGCGGGATGATGCAGTCCGGCGCTGTCGCCGTTGCCGCAGAAAATGAACGCGCCCGGCCGTGACTCCAGCATATAGGCGAAATCCTCCGCGCCCATTTGCGGCGGTATCTCTTGAACATTGGTGTCGCCGGCAATTTCCTGCGCAACCCTTCTGGCCACATCCGTCTGTAATGCATGGTTGACCGCGACCGGATAGCCCCGGTCGTAATCCAGTTCGATCTTGGCGCCTGTCATTTGCGCCACCCCGGCGACGACCTCGCGCACGCGCTTTTCGACCATTTCCCGCACCTCGGCGGTCAGCGTGCGGACGGTGCCCCTGAGCTCGGCGGTTTGCGGGATGACGTTGCGCGCGTTACCGGCATGGAATTCGCATATCGAAACAACCGCCGATTCCAGGGGATCGACCGTGCGTGACACGATGGACTGCAAGGCCGTGACCAACTGCGCGCCGACCAGTACGGAATCGATGCATTTGTGCGGACGCGCCGCATGTCCGCCCAGCCCTTCGATCCGGATGTCGATCGCATCCGTCGCGGCCATGATCGGACCGGACCTGATCGCAAACGAGCCGATCGGAATTCCGGGACCATTATGCATGCCATAGACCTGATCGATGGCGAAGCGGTCCATCAGCCCGTCCTTGATCATGGCGGCGGCGCCCGCGCCGCCCTCTTCCGCCGGCTGGAAGATCACGACGGCGTCGCCGGCGAAATTGCGGGTCTCCGTGAGATAGCGGGCCGCGCCGAGCAACATCGCGGTATGCCCGTCATGGCCGCAAGCATGCATCTTGCCCGGCGTCTTGGACGCGTAAGCGAGTTTGGTCGCTTCCTCGATCGGCAGCGCATCCATGTCGGCGCGCAGCCCGATCACCTTGATATCGCCTGCGCCGGCCGGTTTGCGGCCCTTGATGACGCCGACGACCCCAGTGCGGCCAAGACCCGTCGCGACTTCGTCGCAGCCGAATTCCCTCAAACGATCCGCCACGAATGCGGCGGTGCGATCTACATCGTAGAGCAATTCGGGATGTTCATGAATATCCCGGCGCCAGGCCTGAATATCGGGTTGCAGATCGGCGACACGATTGATGATGGGCATGGGAAATCCAGGGTTGGTGTATTTTGCCCCTTCTAGCATGCGGCCACGCTCGGCCCAACACTCCCCGGCGATTGACAGAGGTCGTCACGGCCGGGCAGAAGCGCCAACGGGTCCGCGCAAAGCGCGGCCCGATGACAGGTCCGCGCGTCTTCGCGCTAGATGTCCCGGTCACCCACCTCTGACTGAATGACGGTCAGAGAAAGACGTGGAAGTCCGGCGTAAAGCCGGGCATGACAACCGATCGCAACCTGGACGGAAATTCAGATGCCGAAGCGGCTTGAAGGTGATTTTGACTACATCGTCGTCGGCGCGGGCACCGCCGGCTGTATCGTCGCCAACCGGCTCTCGGCCGATCCGGCCAACCGCGTGCTGATCCTGGAGGCCGGCGGCAACGACAACTGGATCTGGTTCCACATCCCGGTCGGTTACCTGTTCGCGATCGGCAACCCGCGTTCGGACTGGATGTTCAGGACCGAGCCCGAAGCCGGCCTCAACGGCCGCTCGCTGGCCTATCCCCGCGGCAAGGTGATCGGCGGTTCTTCCGCCATCAACGCTATGATCTCGATGCGCGGACAAGCCGCCGATTACGACCACTGGCGCCAGCTTGGACTTGGCGGCTGGGGCTGGGATGACGTGCTGCCGGCATTCCGGCGGCTCGAGGATCATTTTCTGGGCGAGAGCGCGTTTCATGGTGTCGGCGGCGGCTGGCGGATCGAGGCGCCGCGGCTGTCCTGGACGGTGCTCGACGCGGTCGGCACGGCCGCGGAGGAAATGGGAATCCGGAAAATTCCGGATTTCAATACCGGCGACAATGAAGGCGTCGGCTATTTCCACGTCAACCAGAAGCGCGGACGCCGCTGGTCTTCGGCACGGGGCTTTCTGAAGCCCGCCTTGAACCGTCCCAATCTGCGTCTTGAGACGGACGTGCTGGCCGATCGCCTGATTGTCGAGCAGGGGCGCGCTGTCGGGGTGCGCTTCGTCCAAGGCGGCGAGATGGTGGAAGCGCGCGCCCGCTGCGAAGTGATCCTGTGCGCCGGCTCGATCGGATCGGTTCAGGTGCTGCACCGCTCCGGCATCGGACCGGCGGACTGGCTGGCGCCGCTCGGGATCGAGGTCGTCCTCGACCGGCAGGGCGTCGGGCGCAATCTGCAGGACCATCTGCAGCAGCGCGCGATCTACCAGGTCGACGGCGTTCGCACCCTCAACGAGACCTATTATTCGCTGGCAAGGCGCGGGATGATGGGCCTCGACTATCTCTTCCGCCGCCGCGGGCCCTTGACCATGGCGCCGTCGCAGCTCGGGATTTTCACGCGCTCGGATCCGCATCGCGAGCGCGCCAATATCCAGTTCCATGTCCAGCCGCTGTCGCTCGACAAGTTCGGCGATCCCCTGCACCGCTTCCCCGCGATCACGGTCAGCGCCTGCAATTTGCAGCCGACCTCACGCGGCACCGTGCGTATTCGCGGTGCGCAGGCCGACCAGGCGCCTTCGATCGCGCCGAATTATTTGTCGACCGGCGAAGACCGCCAGGTCGCAGCCGACGCGATCCGCATGACGCGGCGGCTGATGAAACAGCCTGCACTTGCGGCCTATCATCCGCGCGAGTTTTTACCCGGTCCATCGGTCGGCGACGACGATGCGTCGCTGGCAAAGGCCGCCGGCGACATCGGCACCACGATCTTTCACCCCGTGGGCACCGCCAAGATGGGCACGGCAAGCGACCCCATGGCTGTCGTCGATGAACGCCTGCGCTTTTACGGCGTCGCGGGGCTCCGCGTGGTCGATGCCTCCGTCATGCCGACAATTACCTCGGGCAACACCAACACCCCGACCGCGATGATCGCCGAAAAGGGCGCGGCGATGATCCTTGCGGATGCGCGGTAACCGTCCTCATGACGAGTCCACATCGCATCTTGATCGGACCTGCCGACGCGCGCATCGCGCTGGCGCGATGGGGCGAGGACGGTTCACGCAAGCCGCCTGCCCTGCTGTCGCACGGCACCGGTTTCGTCGCCGAGGTCTGGGACGATGTCGCCCGCGAACTCGCATCCGAATACACCGTCTATGCGCTCGACCGTCGCGGCCATGGTGACAGCCACAAGCCTGCCGCTGACCATTATCACTTCCTGGATTTTGCCGAGGACGTCTGCGCCGTGATCGAGACGCTCGGTCTGTCCAATATCTACGGGATCGGACACAGCGCCGGCGCGACCGACCTTCTGTTGGCCGCGAAGCTAAATCCCACGCGCTTCGCGCGCCTGTTCGTGATGGAGCCGACCGTGATGAATCCGCACGCGGCCTGATGGCAATGGCTTGAGCGACTTTGTAACCGGCGCCGTGCAAGGCGCGCTGCGCCGCCAGGCCGAGTTCGACAGCGAGGAAGCTGCGTTCCTTCGTTATCGGGCCGCGCCGGCTTTCGCGAAATGGACGGAGTCGTCGCGGCGGGCCTACATCCGTCATGGCTTCGCACCCCAAGAAAGCGGCCGGGTGCGGCTGCGCTGCACGCCCGAGATTGAGTCGGCCATCCTGCTTCCGATCCTCCAGGTGATGGAGCAAGTCTACGACGGCGATGCACGCGGCAATCCGTTCGCGTGGCTGTCCGAGATCGGTTGTCCCGTGCGCATCGCCACCGCCGCAGACTCCTGGCCTGTCTATAAGGAGATGGCGTCACGCGCCGTCGCGCTGCTTCCGGCGGCAAGCCAATGGCGCTTCGAAGGTGTCGGTCACTGTGTTGCGCAGGAGGCGCCTGTCCTCTTGCTTCAGGCGTTGGCGGCGTTCGCGGCCGACGCCCGCTAATTGGCGACCAACGCTCACGAAAACGTCATCGCTCGCGACCGGCTGATCCGGATTGGCGGGAATAAATCCCGGCCTCGCCCGATCACGTCCGTGGAACCCAATCAAGGGTCCATGGAGATTGGCAATGAGCGAGTTCGACCACGACCACAATGACCAAGCCCCGGATGGCGGCTCCGGCGTCAGCCGCCGCCGGGTGCTGGAATGCATGACCTGGGCCGGCACCGGGGTGCTCTGGACGATTTCCGGCGGCGTGCCCCGCTCGCTGGGACTTGTGGGCGCAGCGCAGGCAGCCCAGCCTGCCGGCCTGACCTTCCTGCAGATCAGCGACAGCCATGTCGGCTTCGACAAGCCGGCCAATCCGAATGCGATCGGCACCCTCGAGGAGGCAATCGCCAGGATCAACGGCATGCCGGCAAAGCCGTCATTCATGATCCACACCGGCGACATCACCCATCTGTCGAAGGCGGCCGAGTTCGACAACGCCGAACGCATCATCTCGCAGGCCAAGCTCGATGTGCATTATGTGCCGGGCGAGCACGATTTCCTCGACGAAGAGATCAAGTTCTATCGCGAGCGCTACGGGCGCGGCGCCAAGGGGGCCGGCTGGTATTCGTTCGACGCCGGCGGCGTCCACTTCATCGGTCTCGTCAACGTGGTGAACCTCAAGGCCGGCGGCCTCGGCAATCTCGGCGCCGAACAGCTTGAATGGCTCGAGCAGGACCTCAAGGGACGCTCGAAATCGACCCCGATCGTCGTGTTCGCCCATATTCCGCTGTGGACGGTCTATCCGGAGTGGGGCTGGGGCACCGAGGACGGCGCCCGCGCGCTGGATTACCTCAAGGGGTTCGGCTCGGTGACCGTGCTCAACGGCCATATCCACCAGGTGATGCAGAAGATCGAGGGCAACGTCACCTTCCACACCGCGCGTTCGACCGCGTTCCCGCAGCCGGCGCCGGGCTCGGCTCCCTCGCCGGGGCCGATGAAGGTCGCCGACGACAAGCTTCGCGGCCTGCTCGGCGTCGCCAGCATCAACTTCAAGCCCGGCGACCAACGCCTTGCCATCATCGACACGCCGTTGCAGGGCTGAGGGAAATTTACGATGTTATCAGTCACTCTGCGCAATCTTGCTGTTCGCGTCGTCGTCGCTGTTGTCCTGTCCTTCTGCCAGCACCTCGGCGCCGCCCGCGCCGCGGACACGACGGTGACGATCGATAATTTCACTTTCGAGCCCGCACAGCTCTCCGTGAAGGTCGGCACCACCGTCACCTGGAAAAACCGCGACGACATTCCGCACACCGTGGTGTCAGCGGGAAAATTCAGGTCGAAGGCGCTGGACACCGACGACAGCTATTCGTTCACATTCACCGCAGCGGGCGACTACGCCTACTTTTGTTCGCTGCATCCGCATATGACCGGGACGATCAAGGTTGAGTAGCGCGCCAAATCGAGGCATCACAGCGATGCCCGGCCGGTGCATTGAAGCCGGCCGGGCCAGCATATTTCCCACGAGAGCCGGGCCAGAGCCGATGCCGGTCAGATTTTCGGACGACGATCCCGGATCGGATCACGATCCCGGCAGGGCGCAGCGTTTTCGCGACGCCGCGCTGCCGTATCTTGACGATGCCTATACGCTGGCGCGCTACCTGCTTCGCGACGCCAACGATGCCGAGGACGCGGTTCAGGAATGCTATCTGCGCGCCTTGAAGCATTTCGACAGCTATCGCGGACCGGCGATCAAGCCCTGGCTGTTCGCCATCCTGCGCAATGTCTGTCGCGCCGAGTTTGCACGCCGCGCGAGTTCGCCAGCCGCCACCGACGACCTGCCTGATGACGCCGGGCAGACGCCGCTGTGGCGCGAAGCCCAGGAAACGCCGGAAGGACAGCTGTTGCGGCGCCGGGACGCAACCACGATCCGGCGGCTGGTGATCGCGCTGGACGAACCGTTCCGGGAGACCTTCGTGCTGCGCGAAATTCACAATCTCTCGTATCGCGAAATCGCCGACATCGTCGAGGCGCCGGTCGGCACCGTGATGTCCCGGCTGGCGCGCGCCCGCGCCCTGCTGCGCGCCGCATGGCTGGCGGAAGAGGAGCCATCGAAATGACCTGTGACGAGGCCGAAATTCTTCTTCATGCGCTGATCGATGGCGAGCTCGACGCCGGGCACGCACGCGAGGTTGAAGACCATATCGCGGGCTGCCCGCGCTGCACCGCCGAGCTTGCCGCCTATCGGGAGATGAGCAAGGCCGTCGCCGGCGCCGATCTGCGTTATGCCGCCCCGCCAGAGCTTCGCCGGCGTATCGAGGCTTCGTTGCCGCAGACACGAACACCGAACCGGCGCTCGGTGCTGATGGGTTTTGCGATGGGATCGGCGGCCTCGGCGATCGCGGCGACCGGCCTGTTCGCCATCATCCTCCGCGCCGACGATGAACAGCGCATTCTGTCCGAAGTGGTCTCGGCGCATCTGCGCTCGTTGCAGGCGGGACATCTGACCGATGTGGTTTCCACCGACCAGCATACGGTGAAGCCGTGGTTCAACGGCAAACTCGACGTGTCGCCGCCGGTGATCGACCTCACCGCGCAGGGCTTTACGCTGATCGGCGGCCGGCTCGATTATGTCGATGCCCGCGCCATCGGCGCGATCGTCTACCGGCGGCGCTCGCACGTGATCAATCTGTTCATCGCTCAGACGCCCGGCACCGAGCACCACGCCGCCAAAACCGAAACCATTCAGGGCTTCAACATCCGGCGCTGGAGCGACCGCGGTTTGAACTACTGGGCGGTCAGCGATCTCGCCGCCGACGAACTCGCCGAGTTCGGCGAGAAATTCGAAGCCGCGATGAAGAGTAGCGGCACGGGTTAGCGCACCCCTGCTTACGGATTCTAACTTCAAGCAGCACCGACCCGAGAACCTTGTAGCCCGGATGAGCGAAGCGACATCCGGGAACGCAACGTTGGCCCCGGATGTCGCTTCGCTCATCCGGGCTACGGATTCGATTTTCATCTCAAACAGACACACTTTCGCGATCTCGCCGCGTATTTCGCGCGAGTTTTGCTCTAACGTCCTGCCCACTGAAATCAGAGGGCGCAGTGCTACCCCGAGAGGGGAGCAGGGAATGCCGGGCGCCCGATGCGCCCGCGGCCTCGTGTGCAAAGGTAGAAAGTTAGTCACCACGG
>JAJYAH010000757.1 GCA_021779635.1 Pseudomonadota bacterium
GAGGATCTACCAGGAATCAGGCAGCGGACGAGGAGCGATACCAGACGTTTAATTTTATCATGGGGGTAGGGGCTGCAGCAGGCGGGAAGCAGACGTAGGACTCGGCTGAAAGTAGTACCAGTCGCGATTGCGTACCGCGTCAAAGGCTGCGAACACGCTGTAGATTATACCCTCGCGCATGGCAGGATACAATTCAGCAACGTTCTCTTTGTCGCCATTTCACTCCTTAGGGATAACCAACTTCTTCCGCCACTTTTTGAAGTCCCACTGGTCCATAGCGTTGTCCTGGAGCTGAGAAATGTGCCCGCGCTTCCGTCATTCCGCTGCTTGCGAACGGTCGAAGGCATTGGCCGTAGTCTGAGCGTCGACGCGTCTTTCCATCGGAACGGCGACATCGGGTCCACGGGGCAACCAAAACCCCTTGATCAACGCGTAGACCGCCGGAATCACGATGAGCGTCAGAATGGTCGAAGAGATCATGCCGCCGATCATCGGCACGGCAATACGCTGCATGACCTCCGAGCCGGTTCCGGTGCTCCACAGGATCGGGACGAGGCCGGCCATAATGGCAACGACGGTCATCATTTTAGGCCTCACACGCTCGACCGCGCCCAGCATGATCGCCACGTTGAGGTCCCCTCGCGTGAAGGTCTTGCCTTCCGCAAGCCGTTTGGCATGAACTTCTTTCATTGCGTGGTCTAGATAGATCAGCATGATGACGCCGGTCTCCGCCGCGACACCCGCCAGTGCGATGAAGCCCACGGCCACCGCGACCGAAAAATTGAACCCAAGCCACCACATCAGCCATATCCCGCCGACCAGCGCGAACGGCAGCGACAGCATCACAATCAGCGTTTCGGTCAATCGGCGGAAATTCAGATAGAGCAGCAGGAAAATTATGAGCAGCGTGACCGGCACCACGATCTTCAGCCTTGCGGTGGCGCGCTCCAGATATTCGAACTGGCCGCTCCAGACGACGTAATTTCCCGGCGGAAACTTCACACTGGCGGCGACGGCCGCCTTGGCATCGGCGACGTAGCCACCGAGATCGCGGTCGCGGATATCGACGAAGATGTAAACCGCAAGCTGGCCATTCTCCGTCCGGATCGACGTCGGGCCACGCGTCAGCTTGATCGCGGCGACTTCTCCCAGCGGAACCGTTCCGCCGCCCGGCATAGCCACCAACACGTCACGCGCGATCGATTGAGGATCGCTGCGCAGATCGCGCGGATAGCGAAGATTGACGCCGTAACGTTCGCGGCCTTCAATGGTCGTGGTAATCGTCTCGCCGCCGAGCGCGGACGAAACTGTATCCTGCACGTCGCTGACCATTAGGCCATAGCGTGCGAGAGCCTCACGGTCGGGTACGACGTCAAGATAGTAGCCACCGATGACCCGTTCCGCATAGGCGCTCGATGTGCCCGGAACCGCTTTCACGACGGTTTCGATCTCGCGGGCGAGCTTCTCCATTTCGACCAGATCGGTACCCAAAACCTTGATGCCGATGGGTGTACGGATGCCGGTCGCGAGCATGTCGGTGCGCGCCTTGATCGGCATGGTCCAGGCATTGGAGACGCCCGGGAACTGCAAAGCCTTATCCAGTTCCGCGAGAAGGCCGTCGACCGTCAGGCCCGCGCGCCACTGCTCCTTGGGCTTGAGATTGACGATGGTCTCGAACATCTCGGTCGGCGCAGGATCGGTCGCGGTCTCGGCACGTCCAGCCTTCCCGTAGACCGAGGCCACTTCCGGAAACGTCTTGATGATCTTGTTCTGGGTTTGAAGAAGTTCCGCCGCCTTGGTCACGGAAATGCCGGGCAACGTCGTCGGCATGTACATCAGCGTGCCTTCGTTCAGACTCGGCATGAACTCGGTTCCGAGTTGTCGTGCCGGCCAGAGGCTGACCGCCAAAGCAACGAGCGCGAGAAAAATCGTCAGGGTCTTGGCCTTCAACACCCCACGGATCAGCGGACGGTAGACCCAGATCAGGAACCGGTTGATGGGATTCTTGTGCTCCGGAATGATCTTGCCGCGCACGAACAGCACCATGAGAGCCGGCACCAACGTGATCGACAGAATCGCCGCCGCCGCCATCGAGAATGTCTTGGTAAACGCGAGTGGGCTGAACAGACGCCCCTCCTGCGACTCCATGGTGAAGATCGGCAAAAACGATACCGTGATGATCAGCAGGCTGAAAAACAGCGCCGGGCCAACCTCGCTCGCCGCCTCGATCAGAACCTCGATGCGCGGCTTGTCGGGCGGCGCACGTTCGAGATGCTTGTGCGCGTTCTCGATCATGACGACGGCGCCATCGATCATGGCGCCGATGGCGATCGCGATCCCGCCCAGGCTCATGATGTTGGAGCCGATGCCGAGCAACTTCATGGCGCCGAACGCCATCAGGATTCCGACCGGCAGCATGACGATGGCGACGAGCGCGCTGCGCACATGCAACAGGAACACGATGCAAACGAGCGCTACGACGATGCTTTCCTCCGTGAGCGTTCGCTTGAGCGTCTCGATCGCGCTGTGGATCAGGTTCGAACGATCGTAGACCGGGATGATCTGCACGTCTTTTGGAAGGGCCGTCGCCATTTCGGCAAGGCGCGCCTTCACATTGTCGATGACATCAAGCGCGTTTTGGCCGAAACGCTGCAATGCAATGCCGCTGGCGACCTCGCCCTCCCCGTTGAGCTCGGTGATACCCCGGCGCTCGTCCGGCCCAAGCTCGATTCGCGCCACGTCCTTCAGCAAGACAGGCGTACCCTTGTCGACCTTCAGTACGATGTTTGAGAGGTCGGAAAGGCCTTTGACGTAGCCACGGCCGCGCACGATGAACTCGAATTCCGACAGTTCGACGGTGCGCCCGCCGACGTCCATGTTGCTGCCGCGAATGGCGTCGCGGACTTTCGCGAGCGGGATATTCAACGATCTCAGGCGGTTCGGATCGACGATGATATTGTATTGTTTGACGAAGCCGCCGACGCTGGCGACTTCAGCCACGCCCTCGGCCTTGGAAATGCCGTAGCGGATAGTCCAATCCTGCAAGGATCGCAGATCAGCCAATGATTTGTCCTTGGACTGCAGCGCATATTGATAAACCCAGCCGACGCCGGTCGCGTCCGGCCCCAGGGTAGGCGTCACGCCGGCAGGCAGCTTGCGCGCGGCCGCATTGAGATATTCGAGAACACGCGAGCGCGCCCAGTAAATGTCGGTCCCGTCCTCGAAGATGATGTACACGAACGAAACGCCGAAGAACGAAAATCCCCGCACCACTTTCGATTTCGGCACCGTCAGCATCGCCGTTGTCAGCGGATAGGTGACCTGGTCCTCGATGACTTGCGGTGCCTGACCCTGGTATTCGGTATAGACGATCACCTGGGTGTCGGAGAGGTCGGGAATGGCGTCGAGTGCCGAGTGTTGCAGCGAATAGATTCCGGCTGCCACGGCGAAGATCGTACCAATCAGAACCAGCATCAGGTTGCGGGCCGACCAGTCAATGAGCCGCGCGATCATTGCGATTTCTCCCCGCTATCCAGGCCATTGAGCGCAGCTTTGAGATTGCTTTCCGCATCGATCAGGAAGTTCGCGGAGACGACCACCTTGTCACCTTCGGCAAGACCCTCCTTGATCTCGACGCGCCCCCCGCCACGGCGCCCGAGCTTGACCGCGCGGGGCTCGAAACGCCCTTCGCCTTTATCGAGCAACACAATCTGCCGCTCGCCGCTGTCAATGACTGCGCTGCTCGACACGGTCACGACCGGAGCTTCCTTTCCAGTGGTGATCTCGACATCGGCATACATGTCGGGCCGCAGCACATCGTCCGGATTTGGCAATTCGATTCTGATCCGTGCGGTCCGCGTCTCCGCGATCAAGTGCGGATAGATCAACGCCA
>JAJYAH010000758.1 GCA_021779635.1 Pseudomonadota bacterium
AAGTGTCCCGCGCCGACCGGGCCGGCGTGAATGTAACCCTGCTCGATGCGCGCATCGCGCCCCTCACGGCCCCCGGTGCGCTCGATATCGCCGACACCCGGCGCCAGTGCCGCGAAGATCGGGTTGAGCCGGTCGACCACCGCCTTGTCGCCGCCGATCATCATGCAGTAGCCGCGGTCGATACCCCAGACGCCGCCCGACGTGCCGACGTCGATGTAGTGGATACCGCGCTCCTTGAGCGCTTTGCCGCGGCGGACGTCGTCCTGCCAAAACGTATTGCCGCCGTCGATGATGACGTCGCCTTTTTCCATCAGTTTTGCCAGTGCGTCGATCGTCGCCTCGGTAATCTTGCCGGCAGGAAGCATCACCCAGGCGGTTCGAGGCTTCTGAAGTTTCTTGACAAGATCTTCCAGCGCGCCGGCGCCGAGCGCGCCATCGGCGGCGATGGCGGCGACGGCCTTGGGATCCTTGTCGTAAACGACGGTCGTGTGTCCGTGCTTCATCAGGCGCCGGACGATATTGCCGCCCATTCGCCCCAACCCGATCATGCCGAGCTGCATGGTTGTACCCTTAATTCAAAGCTGCAGTGATCGCCGTGCCGAGCATCTTCAGTCCGGCTTCGAGATCGCCCTTGAGATGCACGCGCAGCGCGCGGCGGCCGCGTTCGGTCAACACATCGAAATCACCGCGGGCCTGTGCGGCCTTGATCACGCCGAAGCTGGCTTTTTGGCCGGGCACCGCGAGATCCCTGGCGTCATCGGCCGTAATCTGCAGAAATACGCCGCTGTCGGGTCCGCCCTTGTAGGCCTGTCCGGTGGAATGCAGGAAGCGCGGGCCGAATTCGGCGCAGGTAGCGACATGCCGCTTGTCGCGCACCGCAAGCCGCATCTGCTGCAATCTGTCGATATGGGCATGGTCGCGTTCGATATAGGCGAGCAGCGCGACATAATCGTCCGGGCCGGAGCCCCCAAGATGCGCCTTCAGCCAGGAACCGAGATCGCCATTGGCACCGGCCTTGCGCAAGGCCGCGGCGTTTTTGTCGTCGGTATAGATATCGGCCTCGGCAGTTGAGATCACCGGACGCTCCTTGGGCAGCGAACCAGTTTTTTCGAACGCCGCGGTCAATTCCCGGGTCTTGATCTTGGCGGCCTCGACGTCCGGCTGGTTGAACGGATTGATGCCGAGGATTGCGCCGGCGACCGCGGTCGCCATCTCAAACCGGAAAAATTCCTGGCCGATATGGTCGATCGATTTGAGGACGATGCGAACCACCGGATGTCCGGCTCTTTCCAGTGCGGAAAGCTTGTCGTCATGCGCCGTGTCGCTCTCGCTTTCGGTGCGAAGATCGATGAAGAACCGATCCTTGCCATATAGCGTCATGTCGCCCAGGGGTTCGCCATCGATCGGGATCAAGCCCTTGCCGTCCTTGCCGGTGGATTCGGCAATTAGCTGCTCGGCCCAGGCGCCGAAATCGGCGATTTTCGGGGACGACAGGATGGTGACCTTGTCGCGGCCTTCGAGCCCGGCAAGGCCCATGGCCAGGCCGAGCCGCACGCCGGGATTTTCATGCGGCGGCACATCCGGTCCGCAGGAGCGCACCATCGCCATGGTGTGCGCAAGCAGGGTGCGAAGGTCGATACCCGCAGCGGCGGCGGGTACCAGCCCGAACGGGGACAGCACGGAATAACGTCCGCCGATCGTTGGATCGCCATAGAAAATGCGGGCGAAGCCTTGTTGGGTTGCAACCTTCTCCAGCGACGAGCCGGGATCGGTCACCGCGATGAACCGATGGCCGGCCTTGTCGGCTCCAATGGTCTCGGACACGCGTTCCAGGAAATAATCCTTCATCACGTTCGGTTCGGTGGTGCCGCCGGATTTGCTGGAGACGATGAAAAGCGTGTTTGCGACGTTGATCGAAGCCTGAAGGTTACGGACCTGGGCTGGATCGGTTGAATCAAGCACATGCAGTTTTGGGAAGCCGGGCTTCTTTGCGAAGGTCTGCGCCAGCACTTCCGGGCCGAGACTCGATCCGCCCATCCCGAGCACCACCGCGTCGGTGAAGTTCTGTCCCTTCACCTTCTGCGCGAAGTCTTCATAGTCTGCGATATCGGCTGATGCCGCGCTGCTGAGCCACCCCAGCCACTTGTCCTCGTCGGTGTCGGTCCAGACCGATTTGTCGTGCTGCCAGAGGCGCCGGATCTTGGCGGACGCCCGCCAGTCCTCGGTGCTTTTCTCAACGGCGCTGCCGATGGCGGCGCCCAGCGCCATTTGCTGCCGATCGATGCCGCCACCCAGCGACGCCGCGCGCTTATGCGCGACCGCGCCGTAGAGCTTGTCGGCGGCATCCGCGAACTGCTTGACGCCGTCCTTGACCAGTTCGGCTGTGATCGCATCGAGCGAGATTCCGGATTTATCGAGTTCCGCAAGAACGTGCCTCGCCTCTTCGATATTTTCCTCAAGGCTGTCACGTGGCTTGCCATGATCGCGGAATGCGTCGAGCGTCGCCGGCGGCACGGTGTTGACGGTGTTGGGACCGATCAGTTCCTCGACGTAGAGCACGTCGCGATAGTCTTTGTTCTTTGTGCCGGTCGAGGCCCACAGCAATCGCTGCGGCCTGGCGCCCTTGGCTGCCAGCCTCTCCCAACGCGCCCCGGAAAACAGCCGCTTGTAGTCCTGATAGGCGAGCTTGGCGTTGGCGATCGCGACCTTGCCCTTCAGGGCCGTCAGGCGTTCCTTCTCGGTGGGGTCATTCGCCCTTGCGATCTTCTCATCGAGCTGCTTGTCCACCGCGCTGTCGATGCGGCTGACGAAAAAGCTGGCGACGCTGGCGACACGGGAGGGATCGCCGCCCGATGCAACATATTTATCGAGTCCATCGAGATAGGCCTCGGCGACCTTCACATAGACTCTCTGCGAGAACAGCAGCGTGATGTTGATGCTGATACCCTCGCCGATCAGATGTCGGATCGCGGGCAGGCCTTCCGGTGTCGCCGGCACCTTGACCATCAGGTTCCTGCGGTCGACTTCTTTCCAAAGCCGCTCGGCTTCGACGATCGTGGCTTTGGTATCCATCGCCAGGTAAGGCGACACTTCGAGACTGACGAAACCGTCGTGTCCCTTGAGATGATCGTAAACCGGACGCAGCACGTCGGCCGCGTGCTGGATATCTTCGACGGCGAGATGCTCGAACAGCTCCGCGACCGGGCGGTCGCCGCCTTTCAACGCTTGGCCGATCGCGCCGTCATATTCGTCGGAACTGCCGATCGCCTTTTCAAAGATTGACGGATTCGATGTGACGCCCTTGACGCCGTCGGCGTCGATCAGCCCTTTCAGGTCGCCTTTGGCGACGAAACCGCGGGCCAGGAAATCCAGCCAGACCGCTTGACCGTGATTTTCGAGTGCTTTGACCGGATTCATGATGCCTGTTTCCGTTCGGGTTGGTCCATTTGCAGCTTTCGGGACGTTTTCTCGCGAGAAGCCGGATTTTGTCAACAAAGCCCGCGGGGGAGATACCAACCAAGGGAGTATGGGTATCTTCACGGCATAACGCCACTCACATCAATTCGATCCCCGCGAATTGGCTATTTAGCGGCGATCTTGCGGTTCTAATCACAGCGGAACAGCAATATCTGCTTGACGTGCAATCCAGCCTTGCCGTTTTCTGAGGTGCGAGACGTGAACCGACAAGGCTGCGATCGACGCCAATATGATATCGCCTCGGAGGCTCCGTTCCCTTTGAACCGGAACGGGGATTCTATTTCGTAATTGTGACGCGTTTTTTGCCACCGGCTGCGTGAAGGATAGGTCGCTTGCTCACCGCGCGTACCCGGCGGCGCGGCCAGATGCATGATCGTCAACCTCAACGACAAGCCGGACGAGTCGCCCGT
>JAJYAH010000062.1 GCA_021779635.1 Pseudomonadota bacterium
GTTTTGTTGGAGCCGTGCTTATCCGACCGTCGCTAATAGATAGACATCCTTGCCCAAAAATGTCAAGCTAGATCAAGCTAGATTATCAGGATATGGCTATGCGGGAGATTGGCGCCTTCGAGGCGAAGAACAAGTTTGGTCAGTTGCTCGATTGGGTAGAGCGCGGCGAAGAGGTCACCATCACCCGCCACGGCAAGAAGGTCGCGCGCCTGGTTCCCGCAAAGCCTGGCTTCAACCGCGTGGAAGCCCATGCCGCCGTGCGCCGCATCCGCGAGCGCGCCGAGCAGTTGAAGCTTGGCCCTTTTGACTGGTCAGAATGGAAAGCCTTCCGCGACGAAGGTCGTCCGTGAGCCTCCTGATACTCGACAGCTCGGCCACGCTTGCTTGGATTTACGGCGACGAGACCACCGAGGCCATCCGCCGGGTATTTGACGCTATCGCCGACAACGGCGCCATGGTGCCGGCACTCTGGCGACTTGAGGTCGCCAACAGCCTGACAATGGCCGTCCGCAAGCGCCGTGTCGATCCGGATTTCCGTCGCGCCGCGCTCGCTGATCTTGCTCTCCTGGACATCACGACTGACCAGCAAACAGATTCCTACGCTTGGACGGATACGCTGAACCTGGCCGATCACTTCAGCCTTACCGTCTACGATGCCGCCTACCTCGAGCTTGCCCGGCGAAGAACGCTGCCACTCGCCACGCTCGATCAGGAACTGCGAACTGCCGCAACGGCCATTGGTGTGACAGTGCTTGGGAGCGATCTGATATGACATAACGCTGGCCGCGCCAAATCGTACCGCGCGGCTGGTCGGTTTCGATAAGTGCCCATCCCGTCCGCCATGGCTCCGGGCCGGTTACGAGAAGTCCGACCGGGTAGAATCACAAGCACCGGCTGAAAAGCCGTGCACCCTTATGACTACAGGGTACCTCGAACAATGACGATTTTGTTGTTGGAGATCTCGCCGCTGTGGCATGACGCTC
This sequence comes from Pseudomonadota bacterium, assembly GCA_021779635.1. Next base: position 984 of record JAJYAH010000062.1, read on the forward strand.
GTTTTCACTGTTGATTTTCCGCGTAAGCGGTTTCGTTTACGCGATCTGCGCCCCGTTTTATGCGTGCCGGGCACACGACACCATCATGCGGCGGCCATTCGCTCCAGCGTGACAAGACGGCGGATGTTGTAGGCGAGGTTCTGGAGGCCGATTTTGGCCTTCGCCCGAGCAATGCCGATCGTCCGTATGATCCGACCACCCGGAGAGGTTTGTTGAGCGCCGAACACGTGCTCGACGCGAGCCCGAATTTTGCTCTTTTTGCGGTTTGCGTTCTCTTGCGCCTTCGATAGCGGATGATTACGGCTCGCGCGCTGATGAACCCGCACGGCGCAGCGCGGCCCTGTGGTAACTTCAAACCTTGGCGGTCCCGTCCCCCCGACCAAAGCGCTGGCTTCTCTATTTGAGCCAACAAATTTCGGCGGAGCACGAAGCACGACCCGCCGATTGGCAGCAGGATCGTCCACAATATCGGCTCGCAGTGAAGCCAGGTCTTCGATCGCTTCCGGCGACCAAGCGATGTTCATGCCCGATCGCATAGGGGCACGCCGCTCGCGCTTGTCGCCCCAGGAATTAACCCATGCCTTGACCTGCTCATGCGGGATGAATTCCCAGCGATCAAGCGAACCCATCACCTTTTTGATGCCGGCAACCTGCCATTCGTTCACGTCGAGGTATTCGTTGAGCGCCTCGGCCGCGAGAAACGATCGGCTGCGGCCGGTGCTCGTCGCTAGTTTCTCCAGACGCTTCTTCACGTCAGTTTCGACGCGGACAGTGAATGTTATCGAGGCCATTGTTTCTCACGTAGTTGAAACTGCAATTGAGCCAAACCTAATAAGGTTCCGTCATCGATTTGTCTGCAGACATGCGATTGCGCCAGCGACCAAGCTTCCGAAGGTTATGTCGTCGAGTTCACATTGAAGCGTGCCGATCTACCGATATAACGGCCGCGCGCTCCCATGGCATAATTTACTCGCTGGTGTTCCGCAGGCCAGCGCATCGCGAGCCTTTTGTTCGATTCGGCAATGCCCACGCGATCAATCGGATTTCCGTCTTGGCTTGTTAGGAGTTCGCGGATAAAGCGTTGTCTCAAGACAGCGTATACCAGGTTGAGCATCCGCCTCCGTGCCGGGTCAGATGACCCTTCTCGACGGGTTGCCGAAAATGCTCTTTGAGGGTGTTGCGGCTGGCGCCAGTCAACTGATGATCTCTCCGATGCTAACGCGCCCATCCCGACGCGATCGGCGCGCGGTTCTTCTCGGCGTCATGCTTCCGAAGACGCTGTTACTTGCGGATCGCGGATACGACGCGGACTGGATCAGAGAGCTTGTCCGCCGGCAAGGAGCGTGGGCAAACTCGCAATCGCATCGATCCGATATGTTTCAGCCCGTACCCGTATCGCGCGCGCAACTTAACTTAATCGAACGGCTCTCCAACAAGATCAAACATTGCCGTTGCGTCTCGACCCGATATGATAAGCTCTCGGCCAACTACCTAACCTTCGTCAAGCTCGCATCCATTCGCATCTGGCTGCGTGCTAATTATAGATACAGCATCGGGATCGACACCCGCGTCTCGGCAAGGAACTGCTTGGAGGTCTCGCGCAGGCACACCAGCGGGCAATAGGGATCGCGTGGCCGCGTGTAGACGGCCAGCACATCTTCCATGGCGGCTACGAACGCGCTGTTGGCCTTCGGCGGGATGACCCAGCACTGCCGGCGGTGGGGCTGGAGAATGTTTTTTAGTGCCCGCCCAATCGTCGAGTCGCTGGCGCGATCGACAATTTGGAGTTCCACGGCCTTTTTCTCCAACAGCGCAAGGTCCAACGTGCGCGTCCTTTGGGAGGTTTGGAACAGGCCAGCGCGATCAGTTTTGCTTCTTTCTCGCCGTCGAAAATCATCGCAACCGCCGGCGCCGCGCGTTGCTCGCGGCTCAACACAGCCTCGAAGCCTTCCTCCACCAGTTGCTTCCGGACCCGGTAAACCATCGATGCGGTGGTCTCCAGCGCCTTGATGATCCGATTGTCACTCCAGCCTTCACCGGATTGGGAAACGTCGGCCTTTAACAATATAGGCGCCTTCAGTAATCGCTGCGCCGCGCTCTTGCCTTTTCGTATCAGCCCTTCGAGTTGCTCGCGTTCCTCGCCGCTCAGCCGCACGACATACTTCTTTACCTAAATCTCCTTTGGCGGCCATGATCGTGTCCATCGACGGAATCGAATCACAAAATCCCTGTCCTTGCAAAATTGATTGTAGCGAGCGACTAGAGGTTCTGGAATGCCTATTATCGGCGTTTAGGGGAGAGCGCCGCCCCCTCCGTGAATTGTGACTCCAGCCAGGAAGCTAAAGCTCATGACGCATCAGAACGAGCGGATCAAGGGCGCGTACTCCACCTACCTCGCAATACCCGACGGTGCTGAAGGCCATAAAGATTCGGAACTGCCGACGCAGGCTGAGATCGGTTGCAAACACGCATATCACATGCCAAAGAGAGGCGGCCCTAACTCCGGGGCTGAGGCAAGCGGTCCCCCTCACCAATGACGGTAATTCTTCCGAAAGCGAAGGCAGCTATTTCGTGGCCACGTCAACGAGCAGCCATAGCCGTGCTGAGCGCACCGTTGCTGTTGTCTAGCGCCGTGTGGATCCTACGCGATCGACGGGTGTGGCCATGGGATCCGGCATGGTATGGACAAGTAACCATCGAGCTTTGGCAAATTCGCGCGCAGGGGATCGGCGCGTGGCTGGATGCCATGATTCATGCCATGGGGTTCAAGCCCCCGTTGCTTGTCTGGGCTGGTCAGTTCTTTGTTCCGTTTCGTCATCTGACTGGCAGCGTTGAATCCGCGTTGCTTTTCATGAACATCGCTCTCGCAGCCGGCGCAATCGTGCTGATCTGCTATACGGCGCAAAGTCTTGGCCTAGGAACGATGGCCATACTGGCTGGAGCGATGGCGTGTGCCGGCAGTCAAATCTTCATCGGGCTCACGCATCAGTATCTCGTCGAGCTTGCGCAAGGCGTGACAATCGCTGCTCTCATGTTGATCGCCGTGGGTGCGAAAAAGAGATCCGCGACGCGAACGCTCTCATTGGCAATCCTCACTGCTAGCCTGGGTTTGTCAATAAAGACGACAAGTCTGATGTTTATCCTGCCACTAGGCGGATACATCGGTATTGCTCTCCTCGTGAATCGCGTGCGCATCGAGAAGCTGGCGACTGTGCCTCGTTGGCGCGGGTCTGATCTGGCTTTCGTTCTCTCTGCTGTAGCAGCCACAGCCGCCGCCGTGACTTGGTATGCGATCAATTGGCATTTAATGGCTCAACATTTCGTCAATGCGACGACGGGCGAAGTAGCTCTGAATTATGGTTCGGCAGGCCCTCTGTTGTCGAAGCTTGCCTTCTGGATCTCCTTCTTAAGCTTGGCCATTTCGCCATTCTTGATCATTTCGATTGGCGTCAGCGCTCTCATTATCATCGCGGTTGTGATTGGCATCGTCCGCGTCCTCGAGGCCCAGCCCTCCCATTGGCTGCCGTGCGCGATCCGCAGCGGTACACTATTTGCGATTACGTTGACCGGCACTATCGTTGCAACGTTGCTCGCGTATTCACTCCAGATCAACGAGGATACGCGCTTCTTGATGCCCATCATTCCAATGATCGGCGTCCTCGTCGCCTGGAGCCTCAACGTCCTGTCGCAGCGTCTCGTTTCGCTCGCGTTCCTGGTCGTATTTGCAATCAACGCCGCTGTCAATCATGCTTACGCGCACGGCATCAACCCTTTCGATATGCGGCCTTTTCCGTGGCTGCTTCAAGTACATTTGAGCGCAGAAGACAGAGAGACGCTCGCGCAAACCGTCGACGTCACATGTTCAGGCGACGCTCCGCAAAAGTATAAGGTCATTGGGGTGGAGTACCCTGAATTCAATGCCAACTCCGCATCATTCTACTCGGCAAAGCGCGGGCTCCGCGCGGGCTATCGTTGCAACTACACTTCTCTTGGCTATGCGGAGACCGACGCACAGCGCGCGTGGGACAGGATCATGGCCTTAGGGGCGGATTACGTAGTGACTATTGCGCCCGAGAAGCAGCGTTCGCCCGATTTCGTGAACGGAGTGTCGCGTCAGATCGCAGAACGATTGGCGCATGATCAGAGGTTTGTACGGGTTCCCCAGTCTAGGGCGGGCATCTGGATTTTTGCTAGACCGCCATAACGCTGCAGCCGCTCAACGCGGCGGCACGTTATCGCTTGATGCGCCCACAAGCTCGCCGTAAAATGGCTCTCTTGGGCGTCTTCGCATGCGTCTCGCCGGCTGGAGCCCAGATGACCGCGGAAAGGAACAGGTCGGTCATGGATGACGGGACGCAATTGGACCTCACGCTGGTGGTCAATATCCACGGCGGGACGAATTATCTTGCAAGGACAATGCTGTCGCTCGAAGAGGCAGCGTGGTACGCGGGTATGCTGGGGATCCGCTGCGAATTGCTTTTTGTAATGGATCGGTCCCCGCCGGAGGCCATTGCATGGGTTGAGGACTATCGGTCCGATGCATTTGCGAGCCGGAAGATCATCAAAGTGGACAACGGCTCGCTCGGCCTCTCGCGTAACGACGGAATTGACACGGCCCGTGGCGATATCGTTCTGTTCTGCGACGAGGATGATCTTGTTTCCTATAACATTGTGGCGGAATTCTATGTCCGCTCGAAGGCCGGCGGCCCGAGAACTGTTGTCGTTCCCGCGTATCTCCTTGTCTTCGGCGAGCGCTTCTATACGTCTCGCTATTTTGGCAGCGGGGTGTATTCACCGCTCCTGTTCATTGCCGATCATCCTTTCACCTCTCGAATTTGCATCCATCGTAGCGTTGCGGAAAGCATTCGTTATGCCGATGTGCGGCTCAGCTCCGGATTCGCCTATGAGGACTATCATTTCAACTCGAAGCTGGCAGCGCTTGGCTTTATATTTGATGTTGCGCCGAACACGATCGTTTTCTACCGTGCGAAGTCGCAAAGCTTGCTCCAGAGTATGCGTTCCGCTTCCACGGGACAGATCCCCCCCACACCGCTGTTCGAGCCTCCCACCTATCTATCTGTATGCGCGTCAGACTTTGCGCGTCGAGATGAGTTGGAGGCCATGCTTCGGCAAAAGAATCCGACGGCAAATGACTTTTTTGTCGATCCGACTTGTTTGGAACTAGCCCACGCAGCAAACGCAATCGATCCGGGCATCGACGTTGTACGCGCTTCGCACAGCGCCCGCGGAACGCCGGTAGCAGCGTCCCTCGTGCCAGGCTTGGCTTACTACCAAGCATGCGAGAAGATCGGCTCCTTGACATTTACCGACGTTGTTTTGTTCCCCTTCATCATAAGAGGCGGTGGCGAAAAGTATATACTTAGCGTCCTACATGCGATCCAGAGCATTGACACGAATGCGCGATTTCTTGTTCTAACTGGCGACCGGTTCAAAGCGCATTCTTGGCTCGATCGACTGCCCCGTAGCGCGACGTTCTTGGATTTGCCTTCTTTGGACTCACGGCTCACTGAGGATCATATTGATGTTCTGACGCTGCGTCTGATTACATCTACGGCGCCTTCGGCGAGAGTGCACCTTAAGCCTAGTCCTTATGCCCAACGGTTTGTGGAGAAGTTCGCGAAGGTTCTCGGCGGAAATCGCTTGATTTTTTATCGGTTTTCGGACCGGTGCGCTCAGATCGACGGACAGGAGTTCACTCAGGGCTCCTGCTTCGATTTCTTGTCGGAGAACATGGAAGTCTTAAACTGCGTCATCATAGACAACCGAAGGGCTCTTGAAGACGATACTTTGCGGCTTGACGCCTCAAGGGGAAAGTGGAAGCTTCTGTACGCCAAGGTTAGGCCGTTCACCACCAAACAATTCATCGAGCGGCGGGGAGCATCGTTCCGGCACAAGCTTCTTTGGGCGTCGCGCATGGACAGCGAAAAGAGACCAGAACTTCTGTGCGACATCGCGGAGAAGCTCTATGAGTCTCTTCCTGACGTGGTCATCGAAGTTTATGGGCAATCCTTTGTAACTGTCTTCGATGTAGGGCGTTTTGAGAGATATCCCAATATTACCTATCGGGGAGCATTCGATGGTTTCGAAACGATACCTCATGATGAATATGATGCACTGATTTATACGTCCATGTTCGATGGTTTACCGAATATTGTGTTGGAAGCACTTTCGGCCGGCCTCCCAGTTATTGCTCCTGACGTGGGCGGAATCCGGGAAGCGGTGTTAACTCAAGAAACTGGAATTCTGATCGAAAGCACGGGGCGCGATGAACAGATAGTGGATGCATACATCGCCGCAATCAGGCTCCTCTACGCCGACCCGCACGAATTTCTCCGGCTTCGGTGCAACGCGCTAGACTTTGTCAGCAAAAGGCATTCTTCAGCCAGTTTTGTTGAGCGCGTTGCTGACATTCTTCAGCTTCGCGCATCAACTGGGGGAAGTAGCGGGATGCCCAGCGCCGATTAGTTGCTAAGACATATCGGCGGATATGCTGATCAGGCGGAATGCCGATGCTGCAATAGCCTAGGTAGATCGTCATGGCACTTGAGCGAATTAGTTTCGATAAGCGGACACTGCCTTATGATGCGCAATTTGCTGCTCAGCATTCGGTGCGATACCTGCTTGTCCGTGAGCAGGTAGAGGGCAAGCGCGTGCTCGATGTCGCGTGCGGACAAGGGTTCGGTAGTCATCTAATGGCACAGTGGGGTGCCGCGCAGGTAGTCGGGGTTGATATCGCGCGCGAGGCGGTCGAAGTGGCGCGTTCGATATTTCCCCACAAAAGGGTTCAATATTTAGTCGGCGATGCGATTAACTTGGACAAAGTTCTTGATAATGAGCCCCCCTTTGATGTGATTGTCTGTTTGGAGACGATAGAGCACGTCTCTCAACCCGAGCGCCTCCTGGAGCACCTAGCTTCATTCCGTGGCCCAGACAGCACGTTGGTCATCAGCTGTCCGAACGGTCACATTGAAACGGGTCTCAATCCCTATCATCAGCGCCGCTTCTCTTTTGAGGAGTTCAGAGACCTTGCCACAGAGAAACTTGGTGCGGCGACCCAGTGGCTACTTGGTGTACCGGTGCTTGGTCAGTTGAACTACATCCTGGGCGACGCCTCTGTCGAGGCGTCGGGGTCGGAAGCTATCAACGCCATTCGATTGCAGGAGCTCTCCAGTACTTTCATGGCTCCGGCCAACGAAACTACGAAACCGGATCGCACGAACTGCACGTACTACGTCGGTGTTTGGGGGAATTCATTGAAGCCCAATGCCGTCATCGCTCCGCAGTCCCAAACGGCCTTTGTGGCGCCGTGGCGTACCATCGAATGGTTGCAGAAACAGCAACTAACTAAAGAAGCGGACTTGCGGCGAAGGTTGCTCTTTCACACCGAGGCGCGTAAAGCGCTGAATGCGGAGGTGGCGGAGTGGCGGCGATTCCGCCAGTCTCGCAGCTATCGAGCCCTCGGTATGTATTATGACCTTTATAGTGTTCCAATAATCAGCCACTTGCTGATAGCCGCGCGTCGCATAGTTCGTCATGTGCTAGCGTTCGTCCGAGGCAACAGGGGCTGAACACCGATGTTCGCCCGCTGGTTGCTAGGTCAGTAATGTATAATCAACCCGGACGAAGTTTCGGAGCAACACCGGAAGCCTGTGATTCAAAAGGCGGCCTACCGCGGAGGGTTACCTTTAGCATCTGCGAGTGTTGCGTGGATCTTCGTGTTGCGCCCTCCGCGCGAGCGGCCAACAGCCTGCTTCTGCTCCCCCCTTTTCCGCCCGATGCCGAGCGGTGCGCTTTGACGTGTGTGGAGTCGATCATCTGCGTGTCTGCAGCTTTCAACCGCATTTTTAGAGTGACCTATGTCATTGTTTTATCCGGCCCAGATCTACCAGGGTTTTGGCCACCCCCTCGGAAAAAGATAGAAGCGGGCGCCATCCGAGCGTCTCCCGGATTAAAGCGATATCAAGAACATTGACCGGAACATCAAACGTTCGGCTTTTCTCGTAGCGAACTTCTAAGGTATGGCCCAGTTGGGACTCAAGCTCGGCAATAATTCCTTTGAGGCTGACGCCTTGACCGCTGCCGATGTTGAACACCCAGTGGCGATCCATTGGCGCGGCCGTGGCGATGGCGACGAGTCCTGCCGCGGCGTCGGAGATATGGATGATATCGCGAACAATTTCGCCGTCACCCCAAATGACGACTGGCTCTTGCGCCAAGGCATGATGTAAAAAAGTCATTACTGCCCCCACGCCTTTTTTGAGATTTTGTCCGGCTCCGAACGGATTTGCCAGCCGAGCGACGCGACAGTCTAGACCAAATAGGTCGCGATAGGCGGCAATATACATTTCTACAGTTGCTTTTCCGGAGGCGTACGCTGTAACCGGATTGAGGCGGTGATCTTCGTGGATGGGAATACGCAATGGCCTGCCGTAAACCGTTCCACCTGAGGAAGCAAAAATTAGTTTAACGGTTTGATTGCTTTGTTTTCGCAACGTCTCTAATAAGCCCAGTGTGGGTAAAACGTTGGTGGACATATCCAGAATAGGGTCAGCATTAGCGCTCGTTGGCACGGATGACCACGCATAATGATGAATGACATCCATCCCGTCCACGAGCTTATCCCATGAGGCTTCTTCAAGGTCAAAACGGCGCCACTCGATGCGGTGGTCTACCTCGGCGGCAAAGCCGGGCTTTGATTCTGAGCGGCCGGCGACTATAACCTCATGCCCTTTGCTGGCTAGTAATTCGGCAACGTGACGGCCGATGAAGCCGCTGCCGCCGAGAACAAGATGGCGCTGGAGGTTGTTGGATTTCTGAACTAGAACCGACATATTTCCTACTGAACGTTACCGTTCTAAAGAATTTTCTAACGATAGCACGCCTTGAAAGAAATGGCATAGCCTTGGACTCGCCATTCGCCCGTACGGCGAAAAGCAAAGCGTAATTGAGACTGTTGACTTCGCGCGCTTGTCTTGTTTTGCGTGTTGGGAAGCCTGAAGCGACCCAAGATCGCTTAGTTTCCACGGCCTGTTGGTAAGTTCTAGTCGACTGATACGAGTGCCCGCCGGTCGATTTGCAGCAATGCCAAATTCCAGCTCCGATATCAGTTAAGGTAACTGCCCCAGCGAGGCCGAATTACCTCCCAAAATTTAGATTGCCACTGATATGCGTTTCGCAATTGTTCGAGTGCCGTTGCAAAACGACCGTGATCCGCGATCGCGATCACTCGCAGCTTTTTTTCTGATACATCAGAGCGCCGGACGCAACGCATTGGCCAGAGGCGACTATCGCTTCTCCATGACCAGCATCATTCGAAATCCAAAAGTCGATCCGAGACCCCTTTCGAGCTTGCGTTCTAGTGCAAGCAAGGCTTTTGCCGTGCTGTCTGATATCAGGGACCATCGTTTGAATCCCCCACACAAAGGATACGCCGCGAAGGCGAACCACTCAACCCTCTTTAGGTCGAGCTCTGGCACAAGGGCGTCAAACCGTTCCCGATCGCGTGTCGCAATCAGGGTAGGTATGGCCTGGTTTGAACAATAAGGATCTCGCTTCGGGTCCGGTTCTCCCGTAACGAGCGGATCAGCTGACATTTTTACAGGTTCTTGGTGAATAAAACGGTAAAAAAATGTGCTTCCGTAGGTAATAGCTGGCTCAATCATTACCATCCTGCCGCCCTTTCGCAGAGACTTCGCCGCGCCACGAAGAAAAAGCAAAGGATATTCTATATGGTGAAGCACATCGAGCATCACGATATTGCCCAAGAACTCGTCGGGAAACGGCAATCGTTGTGCATCAGCCACGAGATCCAGCTTGGGACTATATTGAATGTCAGACGCGATCGCCTCCGGCATTTGCTCCCGAAGGTTCGAGATACCGCTGCCGATTTCAAGCGTTGGGCCAGGGCCGCTAGCTTCTGAGATTCGCCGGAAGAAATCGTGGTAAACCGTCCGCAGAGCCGGTTTTGCGGTCCATACCCTGCGATATTCGTCCAAAGGGTTCATTGATTTTCAGAGAGCTTTGATCTTCATGAACGCGAATGCGACCATCCGCAGCAGCAACCAACCATGACGGAAACGTGAAATCTGTGTCTCTCCATAGGCCCTGGCGGCGTAGCGAATGGGTATCTCAAATGCTTTTAGGTTGAGCTTGGAGGCCCCGAAGATGAGGTCGAAATCGCCAAATGGATCGAAGTCGCCGAAATATGAGCGGCCGGCGTTCAACCTCTGATAGTCGGTGCGCCGGAGCACTTTCGTGCCGCAAAGAGTATCAGTGTATCTCTGGTTTAAAATCCAAGAGAAGATGATTGAGAAGAGTTTGTTCGCGATGAGATTCAAGAATCTCATCGCTCCGCCGTCCATCGAGTAAACGAGTCTCGAGCCGTTGATGAATTCACCCTGACCAGAATGGATCGCGTGCCAAAATTTCGGCAACTGTTCCGGTGGGACGGTCAGATCCGCGTCGAGGATCATAAGCACGTCCCCGCGAGCGGCGTCAAAGGCCGTGAACACGGCATCTGCTTTTCCCTTTCCCGGCTGAGTCATGAGCTTGATGTCCCATTCAGGGTGTAGAGCCTGGACGCGTTGCATTTCCTCGAATGTACCGTCCTTGCTGTGACCCTCTATGAAAATGATTTCCATGTCGTCGCAAAAATGGGGCATTCGCTCGATCGCCGGCTCAACATTCCCACGCTCGTTGCGCGCCGGAATAACAACGGTTGCCGATGTTACTCCGGGATGGACGCAACGCTCGGAACGACAAACAGTATAGTGTCTGAGCGCAAACTGGCGCAGCAGCGGCAACGGGCCGAGAAACCGATTGACGATCCTTCCAAGACCGAAAAGAGAGATCGGGACGAGCACCCGCTTCTCCGATTTGACGAGATCGAATTCTCCAAGACCAGCGATGGCCGCCATATCTGCTGGAGAGAGCACGTTTCTTGGTCCCTCCTCTTTTTTTTTCCAGCCGATGAGTTCCGCTAGGCGCAGCGCCGGGTCCCAAAGATGGGAATAATAAGCCAAGACCAATCGAGTTTCATGCGTGCAGAAACGATGAAGCTTTTCAAGCAAGGCTTGGCAGTCGTCTAGATAGCCCATCGTGTCAACCAGCAGGATAACGTCGAACTTGCCTGAGATGCGCTCGAGCGTCGTCTCGTCTTCAATGTTTCCGACATGCAATTCGAGATGGGGGAAGGCGGCGCGCCCTTCGTCGATGACGCGCGGGACCAGATCGATACCCACGCCGCGGCTCGGTTCGAGCGCAGCCAGCGTATGCCCGGCGCCGCAGCCCAGTTCTAAGACACGCTGGCCGGGCGGAATCAGGAAACGAAGATATGCCGTGTCTTCCGCGTGAAAGAAGCGGGCCTTTTCGCGCCACTCCGCGCGCGTGAGCGGTAGGCTGCCAGAGGGTTCCAGGACGGCCCCCTCGTTGCGGGCTCTCAACTCGTCGTCTTCTGTCATCTATTCTCCCTTGCCGAGAGCCGCCCTGCGAAGCTGGTTCGATTGCGGCCAAGCAAACGAAAACAGATCAATGCCCCAAGAAGCGACGCCACCGGGACGACCGCTCCGAAATACAATGGCAGAACTAGGATCGCTCCGCGTGGAACGCTGCTCGCCCAGAAGGACGATGACCAAGCCTTCGCGTGCTCCCCACCCGGCAAAGGTAAACGGGATCATGGTGGAAACAGAAATCGACCGCAGGATGGCAAAAAGGGTCATGGCGCTCAGCGGCACCGCCAGACCGCGAGCGAGCAGGCCGAATATGAGCGTGCTAAGGCAATGAACAGCGAAGAAGCAAAGCCCCTCGATGACAGAACAATCCTTGTGTGACAGCAGGATGCTTCGCATGTCCATGATCGGGTCCGCGACGGTTCCGAGAAGCGAATGAGCGCCAGGAACTGCGCGGCGCCAAGCAGCACGGCGAGAACCGCTAAGCCCGCACCCACGCAGCCCGCCCGGGCCAGTTAGGTTGGCATCTGCCATTTCGCGTACCCCAGTCGCCTCGCCTCATTGCCTCAGTGTGCGTCCCCAATAGCGTAGCGCCCCCCCGATGGCAACGGCCCGTGAACGAAAGTCAGGTTAATAGGCTGATTGGGGTCATTTTGCATTGCACCGTGGGGGAGGCGACTCGTTCGGTGTCTCCAGTGTGAGGAGACATCAGGCCAACGGAGCGAACTCTCGCGCTGTCGCCGTTGATTTTGACGGAATGTTCTAGAGTTTGCGCCCTAACCGGACATTCTCCTCTTTTTCACCTTCGAGAGCAGTCACAAAGCTCCCTGGTTGAGAATCACTATGATCTCCCATCTTCGCGGCAGTGTTGAGGTCCACGATCCGCGACAGAGCCGATCGCGATCAACTAATCACGGTAAATGTGGACGCGCGTCACGCTAAATGTCGAGGCGCGGCTTTAAGCGATGCTCGCTGATTGCGCCGGTCCAGCGAAACCGAACATATCCAGTACTTTGCTGTTAGACTTCCCGGACGGCGGATGTTATCGGGTTCTGCGGATCAGCGCGGCCAGCCCGGGTATGTTGGAGAAGTTATGGCGGTTCAGGATTCGAAACGGCGCGTTGCGCTGATTACCGGCGTCACCGGGCAGGACGGCGCATATCTCACCGAATATCTGCTTGGACTTGGTTATACCGTTCATGGCATCAAGCGACGGTCGTCCTCGTTTAACACCGCGCGCGTCGATTATCTCTACCAAGATCCGCATGCGGGCAACGTGCCGTTCCTGATGCATTATGGCGACATGACGGACTCTACCAACCTGATCCGGCTGATGCACCAGATTCGGCCAACCGAGATTTACAATCTCGCAGCCCAAAGTCACGTCGGCGTCAGTTTCGAGAGCCCGGAATACACCGCGAATGCCGACGCCGTCGGCGTGCTGCGCCTGCTGGAGGCGATCCGGATCCTCGGCATGGAAAAGGAAACGCGGTTCTACCAGGCGTCCACCTCGGAGCTGTACGGCCTGGTTCAGGAGATTCCGCAGAAAGAGACCACGCCGTTCTATCCGCGCTCGCCCTATGCGGTGGCCAAGCTTTACGGCTACTGGATCACGGTGAACTACCGCGAGGCCTACGGCATGTATGCCTCCAACGGCATCCTGTTCAACCATGAGAGCCCGATCCGCGGCGAGACCTTCGTGACGCGCAAGATCACGCGCGGCGTCGCCCGCATCGAGACCGGTCTCGAACACGTGCTGTATCTCGGAAACCTCGAGGCGAAGCGCGATTGGGGCCACGCCCGGGATTACGTCGAAGGCATGCACAGGATCCTGCAGGCGGACGCGCCCGACGATTTCGTGCTGGCGACCGGCGAAACCCGGTCGGTGCGCGAATTCGTCGAGATCGCGTTCGCGGAAATCGGCCGCCACATCGAGTGGCGCGGCAAGGGCATCGAGGAAACCGGCATCGACGGCAAAACCGGCAACACGCTCGTCCGCATCGATCCGGTCTATTTCCGCCCGACCGAGGTTGATGAGCTGATTGGCGACGCCAGCAAGGCACGCCAGCAGCTCGGCTGGACGCCGAAAACCACGTTTGCCCAACTCGTCAGGGAGATGGTGGCGAGCGATCTCGATATCGCCAGGCGGGAGGCCGCCAATGGCAAGAACCCCGTTTGAGCTGAAAGGCAAAACGGTCTTCGTTGCCGGGCATCGCGGGATGGTCGGCTCGGCGCTGGTGCGCCGGCTCGCGCGGGAAGATGTCGAACTGCAGACCGCCACGCGGAATGAGGTCGATTTGCGCGACCAGGCCGCCGTGTTCGACTGGTTCGCGCGGCACAAACCGCAGGCGGTGTTTCTGGCCGCGGCCAAGGTCGGCGGCATCGTCGCCAACGACACGCTGCGCGGCGAATTCCTCTACGACAACCTCGCCATATCAGCCAATGTGATCCACGCCGCCCATGTCAATGGCGCCGAGAAGCTGATGTTTCTCGGCTCCTCCTGCATCTATCCCAAGCTCGCGCCGCAACCCTTGCACGAGGATTCGGTGCTGACGGGGCCGCTGGAGCCGACCAATGAACCCTATGCGATCGCCAAGATCGCCGGGATCAAGATGGCGGAAGCCTATCGCAGCCAGTATGGCTCCGATTTCATCAGCGTGATGCCGACCAATCTTTACGGCCCCGGCGACAATTACCACCCCGAATACAGCCACGTCGTCGCCGCACTGATCCGCCGCTTTCACGAAGCCAAGCTGTCGGGCGCAAAGAACGTTGTGGTGTGGGGTACCGGAACGCCCCGGCGGGAATTCCTTTATGTCGACGATCTTGCCGACGCCTGCGTCCACCTGATGAAGGCCTATTCCAGTGATGAGCTGGTCAATATTGGTACCGGGGAGGATATCACCATTGCCGAGTTCGTGCGCGTGGTTACCGCAACCGTCGGATACAATGGCGAGATCAGTTTCGATCGCTCGCGGCCTGACGGCACGCCGCGTAAACTGCTCGATGTCAGCCGGCTGGCCAGTCTGGGCTGGCGTGCACGGACCTCGCTCGTGGACGGTATTCAATCGGCTTATCGCGCCTATCTGCGCGAATCCAAGCAGGCGACAGAATAGTCCGTCTGGATGGTCTTTTAGTCATTGCGAGGAGCGAAGCGATGAAGCAATCCGACAGCTGCCCGGCTTCAGTTCTGGATTGTTTCATGCATGTGATGGGACGGACCTATGCGCTGACCCGTTGGCTCGTAATGACGGAGGCGCGGGGAGTGGAGCGCCGCCTACGTTGACCGCCAGAGGTGAGACGTGCGTTGGATTGCGGCAGATTGCACTGTTTTCTTGTTTCGATAGGCTGCTGCAGTGAACCAGCGTGCCGGGAAGTTCGATCTTATGCGGCTCGTAGCCGCCTCGTTGGTGTTTTGGTCGCATCAGTATTCGATCACAGGCTTCAAGGAACCCTCTGTGCCGGCGAAATACAAGACTGTGCGGCGCGACATATGTGGAACGGGCCCCGCGGGCATATGTGGAACGGGCCCCGCGGGCAAGAGCATTTTCAGACATTTCCTCCGGCGGGAACGGTGCGGTCATATGTCCGGCCTTTTTGGCACGGTCTAGGACCGCTGGCCTCGATGAAGTCCGCGAAGCGAGGGGCTGATCAATCA
>JAJYAH010000759.1 GCA_021779635.1 Pseudomonadota bacterium
TGGATGCGGAAGTGGAAATCCGACGAACGGTCGCGCCGCGATTTCCTTGTGATCGAGCCCAATCGGCATCTCACCGACAAGCTCTCCGCTGCTCCTGAATGCGACGGCGCCGCACCCCAGAAGGTCGAGTTCCGGATGCTCGCGCAAACAGGCGACTTGCCGCGAAAGCCGCTCCGGAAAGCAGATGTCGTCGGCATCCATCCGCGCGATGAACTCACCCCTCGCGAGAGCGACCGCCTGATTGAGACGCACCGCGAATACGGCGGTGCTAGCCTCGCGAACAAGCCGAACACGCACATCGTCAAAGCTCGTGGCAATCGCGGAGCTTTGATCAGACGAACCGTTGTCAATCACAATCAGTTCCAGATCGGCCAGACTCTGCTGCAGAACTGAGCGGATCGCCGCGCCGAGCGTAGATGCACCGTTACGCACGGACATGATGACGGAAACGAGAGGCTGGCGCACGGCACTCATCGGAAGTTACGAGTCAAGGCAAGGTTATGTCGCGGCCAGCTTCGTCATGCCGGGCAGACCGATTCCGGATTTGATAAGGCAAAACGCGACGGAAATTTTCGCGACGATTTCGTCGGTCGCACGCGCCAGCCGACCTTATAGTTCGCTTGGACCTACCGAAAGGAAGTGTCATGCGCGAGTGCGCGGCTTCTGACAGGGCCGAAAAGATATGATCGAGAAGCGATTCCTGTCATCAGATGTAATTTACCAATCGGCTAGCGGCAACGTGATGCTCGGTTCAGTATGACAGCGACCGACTAGACTAGAATCCAGCCGGGCGGGTAAAGATCAGCGGTATTGCGCTTGTTCAACTCGGCCGGAGCAAACCAGGCGCGCGGCGCGATGACGACCTTGTCCGGTGAAGGGTTGAGCCATGCGCCCCACCAGCTGAAGGAGCTGTTGGCGATCACGTGATGTCGGCAGAGCGCCATCAGCGCCATGTCTTCCCAAGGACGCTCCGGATCACCGTGGACATGACGCAAGCGCGACCGGGGCACAAAACTCAAGGCCTGCTCGGCTGCCTTGGGATCGTCGGAAAAGATGAAGAGCTCGGCTTGGTCGCCGACAACGCCCTCCAGGCGCCCAAGCGCCTGGCGATAGAACGCTTCGCCGAGAATTCCGTGAACTTCATGGGTGCCAGGCTTGAGGTAATCGCCGCGACGGACGTGGATCGAGACAGGCAGGCGGCTCGTTTCGATCTGCTCGAGCGCCGCTCTGGCTTCGCTACTCAACGGCTCGCCAGGAGAAAACCAGTCCCGCAATTTGCCTGCAATCGAACAGAAGTATCGCTCGCTCTGGAAATAACCGAACAACCTCGCTTGCGGACCCAGCGCCTCGAAGGCTGGGTCATAATGGAAATGCGGCTCGCGATACTCATTCGGTGATGCTGCGAGTTTTGGCAGGCCGGCCCTTGTGAGCAACCGATCAACCCGAGCCTTCCATTTGGCACGCTCAAAATTTGCGTTGGCTTTTGGCGCGAATTCGACGTGGGCCGGCGCGGCGATGGCTTCCGGCACGCGCAAACGGTCAAGCAAGAACGGGCGCAACGCGTAATTTCGAAAGCCGCTGATATCGAGCGCCAGAGGAACACCGTGACGTTCGGCCAGCGCCTTGCCGGCCGCGTACTGGAACATCTGGTTTCCCAGACCGCCGATCAAAGACACGGTAATCACGTCAGGACCGGTCCAGCGATCCGGCTCGGCAAAGGTCGGCGACAGCGGCATGAACACCGGCTTCCAGCCCAATCGAGGGCTGCCAGCCAAGCTCCAAACGCAGGAGATCGGGCGAACCAACCAGCCATTGCTCGTCATCTTTTCGCATCTCGATCGCGCCAAAGCCGAGCAGCGACGCGTCGGCATTCATTGCCGTCGCAACCTGCTCGGCAAATTCTCGCACCGAATGTCCCTGGCCGGTGGCGACGTTCCAGGTGGCGACGCCGCCCTTTTCGCGGCAATGCGAAGCGGAGCGCAAAATTGCCTCGGTGACGTCGTCGATATGGACAAAGTCGAGCACCTGCGTGCCTGCGGAGATGCCCACACGTTCGCGTTTGCTCAAGCCATTGACAAGCGCCGGCAGCAGCCGATGCGGTGCCTCGCCGGCCCCATAGACCTTGAATAGGCGCAATAAGCGAAAACCGACGCCGCTATTATGAGCGATCGCGCTTGCCATCAAACCGCCCGCGGCCTTGGACGAGCCGTAGAGCTTGTGCATCTCCAGTGGCGACTGTTCTGTGACCAGATTGCGCGCGACGGGACGTCGATATTCCGAAAAGGTGCCCGTCATGACCAGGCGCGCGCGCCATTCGGCGCAGAGCTGCACCACCGAGGCCGCCAATTCGACATTGATCCGCAGCATCTCTCCGATGTCACGTTGGTCCGGCTTTACGCCATAGGCTGCGAGGTGAAAAACGGCCTGGAAAGGCCCATCCAGAAGACGCCGCAGATTGCCCTCGCTGAAATCGTCGCACTTGACGACGCGAACGCGATCGCGCCATTCCGCCGGCAGCACGCTTGACGAGCGTGCCAGTGCGGTGACCTCGCTGCCCTCGGACAGCAGTCGCGCGACAAGACGGTTGCTAATGAAGCCGGATGCTCCCGTGACGAGCACGCTAGCGGCCGGCATAATTCCTCACGGCTTCACGATATTGTTCGATCTGTTGTGCGGTTATTTGCGCGGCTTTTTCCGGGCTCGCGGCAAACTTCTGATACCAGTCTGCTGTCAGTTTGACGGTATCGGCAAATGATAGCGGCGGCGCCCAGTCAAGCAATGTCCGCGCCTTCGTGCTGTCGAGATGCAGGAACCGCGTCTCGGGAAAGCTGCCTGCAGCATAGGTGATTTCCGGCCTCGTCCAGGCAGTGGAAAGTTGCTCGACCAGATCGCCGACCGTGCGCGCAGCTTCATTGCCGGGACCGAAATTCCAATTGTCGGCAGCGGCGCGGTCCCCGGCCAGCAGGCGCGTCGCCAGTACGAGATAGCCATGGACGAGCGCCATCACGTGCTGCCAGGGGCGCACGGCGCCCGGATTGCGCAAGTTGATCGGCTGCCGGGTCGTGACCGCTCGGATGAAATCCGGCACGATGCGGTCGGCCGACCAGTCACCGCCGCCGATGATATTGCCGCCGCGCGCGTTCGCGATCAACACGCCATTGCCCCGCTCTGCCAGCGTCGCGCGGTAGGAGGCTGCGACCAGCTCCGCACACGCTTTCGACGCGCTGTAGGGGTCCTTGCCGCCGAGGGGATCCTGCTCGCGATAGCCCCACACCCATTCCTGATCGCGATAGACCTTATCGGTCGTGATACAGACGACGGCCTTCACATCGGGGGCGAGCCGCGCAGCCTCGAGCACATGAGCTGTCCCCAAGGCGTTGGTGGCGAAAGTCTCAACCGGATCAGCGAAGGACCTGGAGACCAGCGGCTGGGCTGCGAGGTGAATGATCACGGACGGTCGATGACGCGCAATCGCATCGCGGACGGTCGCGAAATCACGGATATCGCCGATGGTCGATGCGATACCGTCGGCGATATTGGCTGCGGCGAACAGGCTCGGCTCCGTATTGGGCGCCAGCGCAAGGCCCGCGACGTCACAGCCGATGGCCTTGAGCCAGACGACAAGCCACCCCCCGGTGAATCCGGTATGGCCGGTCACGAAGATGCGTTCGCCTTTCAGCGGCGTTTCAAAATCGAGCAGGGAAGAATCAGACCGAACTGCGTGCTTCATGCAAAACCTGACGCAACCTTGCCGTCTCTTCCAATCTCCCTAATTCGGACATCTGGAATTCTGCCAGATAGAATATCTTCGTAATAGCCAGCCACAATCTTCCAAGTAAAATGGTTGCGCCACCTTTCGCGCGCCGTCGCGCCAAGGTTC
>JAJYAH010000760.1 GCA_021779635.1 Pseudomonadota bacterium
CCTGCGACTACGGCGAAGAACGCGACAACAAACCCGGTAGGGCTGTTTTTCGGAAGTTCGATCGGCTGATAGTCGGGAAGATCAGTCAGCCGACGCTGTTCGAGCGCATTCTGCTTAATTCCCCAATAGGCTTCTTCACCCTCGACATTAGGCAACACCGCGAAATTGTAGGCCGGTGGTGGCGAGCCAGTAATCCATTCCAGCGTGCGTCCGTCCCAAGGGTCCCCGGTCACGTCACGCAATGCTTCACGGTTGCGGATTGAGACGACGAGCTGGATGATTTGGGAGACGATTCCGCACAGGATGAGCACGGCGCCAACCGCCGCAACAACGAGCCAAGGATGCCAAGCCGCGAAATCGTAGTGCTGCATGCGGCGGGTCATGCCTTCCAGGCCGAGCACATAGAGCGGCATGAAAGCGACGTAGAAGCCGACGACCCAGAACCAGAAAGCGACCTTGCCCCAGCCTTCATCGAGCCTGAATCCGAAAGCTTTCGGGAACCAGTAGGTATAACCAGCGAAGGCGCCGAAGAGGACGCCTCCGATGACGACGTTGTGGAAGTGAGCGACCAAAAAGAGCGAGTTATGCAGCACGAAGTCGGCCGGCGGCACTGCGAGCAGAACGCCGGTCATGCCGCCGATGGTGAAGGTCGTCATGAAGGCGAGCGTCCACAACAACGGCACGTGGAATCGCACGCGGCCGCCCCACATGGTGAACAGCCAGTTGAAGATCTTCACACCGGTCGGCACCGCGATGATCATCGTCGTGATCCCGAAGAAGCCGTTGACGTCGGCGCCGGCGCCCATGGTGAAGAAATGATGCAGCCACACCATGAACGAGAGAATGCAGATCGCCATCGTGGCGACGATCATCGAGCGATAGCCAAACAGCGGCTTGCCGGAGAAGGTCGAGATGACTTCCGAAAACACGCCGAAGGCAGGCAGGATGAGGATATAGACCTCAGGGTGCCCCCACGCCCAGATGAGGTTGATGTACATCATCGGGTTGCCGCCGGCCCCGACGGTGAAGAAATGGAAGTCGAGATAGCGATCGAGCAGCAGCATCCCGAGCGCGGCCGTCAGGATCGGGAATGCAGCGACGATGAGCAGGCTGGCGGCGAGAGCCGTCCAGCAGAAGATCGGCATTCGCGTCAGCGTCATGCCGGGAGCTCGCATCTTCAGGATGGTTGCGATGAAATTGATGCCTGTTAAGAGTGTTCCGACGCCCGATATCTGGATTGCCCATAAATAATAGTCGACGCCGACCCCTGGCGAGAAATTCAGCTCCGAAAGGGGCGGATAGACCAGCCAGCCGGTTTGGGCGAACTCGCCGACGAAAAGCGATATGTTGATGAGCAGCACTGCCGACGCGGTTAGCCACAAACTTACCGAATTAAATGTCGGGAAAGCAACATCGCGAACGCCGAGTTGAAGTGGCACAGCGAAGTTCATTAGCCCGATCATGAACGTCATCGCGACGAAGAAGATCATGATCGTGCCGTGCGCGGAGAAGATCTGGTCGTAATGCTCCGGCGGCAGATAGCCCTGCGAATGGAATGCGATTGCTTGTTGCGCCCGCATCATCAAGGCATCGATAAAGCCGCGAATCAGCATCAGCAAGGCCAATCCGCAATACATCACGCCGATCCGCTTGTGGTCGACCGAAGTGATCCATTCGCGCCACAAATACGGCGCGTAGCCTTTGGCGATGACCCAACCGAGCGTCGCTAGTGCTGCGGCTATGACCACGAGCGAGGCGACCAGCGGAATCGGCTGGTCGAAGGGGATCGCCGACCAACTTAACTTGCCGAGCATTATGGTTCCTTCTTCGCGGTCGGTGGAGTGTCTTGGCCACCGCTGCCACCCTCGATGCCCGGACGGCTCACATCGCCCGCGACGACGTCGTTGAACAGTTTGGGATCAACTTTGCCGTAGGTGCCGGGCGACACATTCTTGCTGGGTTTTGCCAGTTCGTTGTACGCAGCCCGGTCGAGCGCGGTACCGGTTGCTTTTGTTTCATCGACCCATTTTGCGAACGCGTCGGGTGCGACCGCACGAACCATAAAGCGCATATCCGAGAAGCCCTCACCGCTGAACTGCGCGGATAATCCCTCGTAGTTGCCCGGCTGGTCCGCCTGCAGGCTCAGCTGCGACGTCATTGATGCCATCGTATAGATTTGGCTACCGAGCTGGGGCACGAAGAAGCTGTTCATCACCCCAGAAGAGGTCAGTTTGAAGTGCACCGGTCTTCCGGCAGGGATGACCAACTGATTGACCGTCGCGATATGGTCGTCCGGATAAATGAACAGCCACTTCCAATCGAGCGATACGACTTCGACTTCAATCGGCTTTTCTTTTGAAGGCAGAGGTTCATAAGGATCGAGCGCGTGCGAACCGAACCATGCGATGCCACCAAGAAAGGTGATGACCAGCGCGGGGATCGCCCAGACGATCAGTTCGAGCGTACCCGAAAAGGCCCAATATGGCTGGTAGCGGGCCCGGGCATTTGACGCGCGAAACCACCATGCAAATGCTATCGTCGCAAGGATAGTCGGAACCACGATCGCGAGCATGATGGCGAGCGAGTCCAACAAAATCAGCTTTTCCGAGGTTCCGACCGGCCCCTGCGGATCGAGGACGCCGGAACATCCTGCGAGCGGCCCCGCGAGAAAGCCGCCCACCGTCAATCTTATCTTCGATCTCACCATCCATGCATCCTAATATCGATTAACCCGAAGCGACCAGAAGCCTCCAGTGAAGGGAACCGCTATTCGGCGCCTTTGGTCTTTGTCAGATATTCTACGATTGCCTGGACGTCCTTTTCGTCAACTGGCGTCTCGTGGACGCGAATCATTTTTTAGCTTCTGCGCTCGACGTCGCCTGGAGCAGTCACGGCCGTTAGAGCTTCATGCCGGCCGAGAGAGACAAGATAGGTGCTGTAGACGTCATCCGAGCAATGCTATGCCCTCATCAAAATCCGTCCAAATCTAGGGGACGCACGAAATGATCGTTTGACGCGATCGATAACCTTCGGCCCGACCGAGGGTTCATTTGCCGTGGTTGATCCAGCCACATTTCTCGAAGATGGCCGCTCCTTCAGGAAATTCGACAAGCTGCGTGGCATCCGCTCGGATTTGGCTGCGCTTCGCTAACGCAATGTCGGTGCCCCGATAAGTCGTGTAACTCGACTCAAGCGGTTTGGTCCGCGCACGTTGGATTGGCGCTTTACCAAATCGTCCACTAGCCCCACATCGCGCTAAGCATCCAGCGCCCGGGCCTTTCTGCCTCGGCGCTGTTGCGGGCAATCGCAACGTTGGCGCGAAGCGCCAGTGAGCTCGCGCCGGCCCGCGACATCGCATGTGTCGGGAGTCACTTGACCTCACAAGGACCGCTGCGGCACTCAGCTATAGCGGCATCGCCGATTTCGGAAGTCGGGCAAGCACCGCAACCTGTTGGCGCATGCGAGCGTCTGCCAGAGGAGATCACCGCCGATTATAAAGGCATGATGTACGCGCGACTTGCGAGGAGATCGAGGCGCGGCGCAAGGCCTTCATCCGCAGATGGCGGCTCAAGCATCGGTGAAAGCCTGCAGGAAGCCGGCGACCATTTCTTCGCTTTCGCGCGACTGCCGCCGAGCCGGTGGAAGAGCGCGCGTACCGCCAATGCGATCGAGCGTCCGTACGAGGAGTTCAAAGGGCGGATTACAGACCGGGGCTGCGATTGGCCGACGCGGCAGCGAGGTTGTTCTGGGCGCTACTCGCCGCCGGTCAAATCAACATGCGCAAAGTCGACAGCTCGAAGACGCTCGCCACAAAGCCCATCGATCAGCCAATTGACCTCGCCGCATGATCAGATAGCTTCACGTTGCTGGAGATCGCA
>JAJYAH010000761.1 GCA_021779635.1 Pseudomonadota bacterium
GACTTCCGCAGCGCTACGAGCGCTTACCCAGCCGATTACGATGCTGTTGATTGTGCTTCGCGCTTCGATCCGCTGTGCCGTCCGGGCGAGGCCGGGGTCAAGCAGGGTTTCACTACCAATCATTTTCGACAGACGTTCGAACATCTTGTCGCTGGAGCAGGTGATGGCGAGCCAGTGGTCGTCAGATGTCCGGAAATGTCCGTGCGGGACGAGGTTATGAGTTTCGGCACCCATACGCGTACGGATTTGGCCAGTCTTGGCATAGGCCGGCACGAATTCATCCATGTAGCGGAACGGCGCCTGATAGAGACCTAGATCGATGCACTGGCCTTTCCCGGTATTCATGCGATCGGTCAGCGCGACCATGATGGCGAAGGCGCCCCAGACGCCTGAAGCGTAATCGGCTAGCGTACTCGCTCCTGGAGTCACCGGGACGCGCCCCGGCTCACCGCAGATCAGACTAAGGCCGCTGAACGCGTGTGCGATCCGCGCGAACCCGGGCAGATCCCTGTTAGGGCCCGTTTGGCCGAAAGCGCTGAGCCGGAGCATGATGAGGCGTGAATTGATGCCGGCCAAGACGTCGTATCCCAATCCCCATTTCTCAAACGTGCCCGGACGAAAGTTTTCACAAACGACGTCAGCCGTCGAGCAGAGCCGCTTCATGATCTCCGCGCCCTCGGGCTTGCGAAGGTCGAGCGTTATCGTTTTCTTGTTACGAGACTCATTCGCCCAATTCAGTGAGTGTCCGGCTTCCGTCATGGTTCCAAACCGCCGGAGCGGGTCCCCAAGTCCGGGTTGTTCTATCTTGATAACGTCTGCTCCGAACTCGCTCAGCAGAGTAGCGGCGAACGGGGCGGCGAGGAACGTTGCAGCGTCAAGGACGCGCAGACCGGCAAGGGGCAGATGCGTGACGCGGGTTCGCGGCGTTTCAGAAGCGTAGTCCATCTATGGATCTCAATTGTCCTCAACGCAACGGAACATGCCGTGACGCCGCGTTTTCAAATGCGGGCGAACTTTCTCTGCCCATCCGCAGTCGACCGAGGCATTCTTCCAGTCGTCTGATTTGGGAACGTCTGGTGAGGTCACCTCATAAACCGCGAGATATTCGGGCATATCGGGTGAGTCTCACCATTCGAGTTTGTAACGTTTCGCGCTCTTCACGCCTGCGACCTTCCGTAGAGCCGGTAAGTAGCCGCTGTTATAGAGGTCGTTCAGTTCAGCTTCTTTTTCGGCGGGGACAGCGAGCTGGGCAACATAAAGATAGGAACTCATACTTTCGCTCCTGCGAAATCTGACTGGCGTGCCGACCGTCCGCAAAGTAACCTTCGTCCGGGCGGACCAAAGATGCGGCGAGTTTATCGGCGTCTCACCGCATGCCGGAGAAAGATTCGGTTCCGGCCCACTTCTATCTCTGCGACCAGTCGCCGATGCTGTCAGTTCGCCTTTGTGCTCTATCGAGGATTGTCGGTCACGGTAAAAAGCGAGATCGGACGATAGGTCGCCTCGTAGACGCCAGCCGGGGCAGGGCCCACGTCGCTGCTAGTCTCGACTGAAACGCCGAGCCAAGGCGTGTGGCGGTCCAGGCCAGCCGATAGCAACCAGACGGCACCCGGCTCTTTGCGGTCAACTTCGGCCTTTTTCGCTTCCGCATCCACCTTGGAAAGTCCTTCGAACGAGACCAGACGCAGGAAGCCATTATCACCGACCTGAGGAGCTTCGACGTCGCCCTTCTCGGCCTCGAACAGGTCGCGGCTCCAATCGATGATGAAAGGGCGCCACTCAAAGAAGCCCCAGTCGCTCTTGTATTCGGTTGTTTCGAACGCCTGAGAGGATGCGAGTGTCCAGAACGCAACGTAGTTGCGTCCAGTGCCGGCGACGCGATAGTAGCGCCGCGTGGTCAGAAAATACGGCTTGGCCAGCATTTGCTTGAGCTTTGGACCGCTATACCAATCGTTCCAGGCTTTTTCTTTTTCCGGCTCGTTGAAGTTGCAGCGAACGACGTAGGCTAGTGTCATTGGTTGGATCCTCGGATGGTCCGCCTGACCAAGGCTCATGGTTGCTGACTTCGCAATGCAATGCATGAGCCAAACGGATTTTGAAGAAAACAGGCAGGTTTGGCCAACTTTTCCGGGGAGGTTGTCGTTGCGGCGGACACTGTTTGTGTGTGGCGCGGACAAATTTGACGCGTGCAGCGCGATATTCTACGGCGCGATGGTTGGCACCGGTCTTGCGAGTGCTGCTTCGACCCGCGTCAACCGGGTAGCAACTAAGAAATTGGCTGGAATTGAACAGACCGGAGGCCGTCGATGAAGCGAATGAAAGAAAAAATTGTTCTCATTACTGGCGCAGCGGGTGGTCAAGGGAGCGCCGAAGCGAAGTTGTTTGCCAATGAAGGCGCTTCCCTGGTGTTAACGGATCGCACGCTGGATAGGCTAGAAGCACTGACGCGAGAAGTTCAGAATTCCGGCGGAAGGGCGGTTTGCATCGAGCACGATGTCGCCGACGAAGATCAGTGGATCGCCGCGGTCAAATGTGCTGAACAGGAATTCGGCGGTCTTCATGTTCTGATCAACAATGCCGGAACCATCAGTAGGCAAGGTATCGTCAATACGACGTTGTCGGCGTGGCATCGCACGATGGACGTCAACTTGACAGGGGCGATGTTGGGTATGAAACACGCCACGCCGCTGATGCATCGCTCAGGTGGAGGTTCTATTATCAATATCTCGTCGACCGCCGGAATGACGGCGCACTATGACGCGGCCTATTGCGCCAGCAAATGGGGCTTGCGTGGCTTGACCAAGATGGCAGCCATCGACCTTGTCGCCTGGAACATCCGGGTAAACTCGATTCATCCGGGCGTAGTCGAGGATACAGATTTTGCGCGCAACGGGGCCCCAGGCCAGGCTGAAGCCGCGCGGCGCGTAGTACCGATGCAGCGCGCGGGCTCTCCGGAGGAATGTGCCAATCTCGTTCTTTATCTAGCCGGAGATGAATCGAGCTATATCACCGGCGCAGAGATCGCGATTGACGGCGGGTATACGGCTGGCGGCGCCATATTTGCTCGCACGAAACTGCGTGAGGCACTCGCAACGGAAAGCTGAAACGTGTCTCCCGGCTAATTCGGTATCAGCAAATCCGTGATGAGCTGGACTAGTTCCGCATAGCTCAAGAGCACAAAGCCGACGACCATGCCGACGAGTAAAGCCGGGGCCATCGCCGCCAAGCCCAGAACCGGCCACAAGAGCCAACCGACGAGGCACGCTGTCAGAATGGTGCCAGCGATCGCGGCTGCCTTGCCGTATCGTACGATCGTCGAGAGAGCCGGGTAACGGGCGAGGCCGCTCGGCGCACCCGGCGGCGGCAGCGCCGAGGCCGGCCGGTTAGTGTGTTCTCCCGGTGCAGACCTTTTCAGAAGGGTGGCGACGCGCTCCGCGGCGATCATTCCGAAGGCTCCGGATTTGATGAGGCCGCCGATATAGACAGCGTTCTCACCTCCTTCGAGGCCGCCAGTCGTCGCGCCGGCCGCCAACAATCCGGGAATGGGAGCGTTATCGCGGTCAAGCACTTGCGCATGCTCATCTGTCGCGATGCCGCCCATCGAATAGGTGATCCCAGGCATTGCAGCAATCGCCATAAAAGGAACGGTCGTGATCGGCAGCGGCTTGATCCTTTCAGAACGAGGGATCGGCAATTGACCCAAGGTTCCCGCTGCGAGTGCGGCGTTGTAGGCGTCGACGCTCCCCCGCAGTTTATCAGGTTCTACATTGATCAGTGATGCCAATTTCTCGAGGCTTTCGGCGCGATAGATCGAGCCGCCGGCTTCCTCCAATAAAGGATTGGCGGGAATTCTTGCCGATCTGCCGGCTCCGTCCCA
>JAJYAH010000762.1 GCA_021779635.1 Pseudomonadota bacterium
AATTGGTGCCGAACTGGTAGGACATCACAATACCCGACACCACGCCCATGCCAAAGGCGACGGCGAAGATCTTCAGCCAATAATTGAACAGGTTGATGAAGACTTGGCGCCCGGTCCACAGCCACAGCGCCTCAAGGACTGCGAGGTAGCTGGCGAGGCCGATCGAGAAGGCGGGAAACACGATGTGGAACGACATCGTGAATGCGAACTGCGCCCGGGCCAATACCACGGCATCCCAGCCCTCGAACATGATCGCCATCCGTCGTTGCTCTGTAAACTGGAATTCTATCATGCCGAGCGCGACGATGGTACTGCGTGTCTTCGGGTCACAAGGCCTGCAAAATGCAGAGCGACCCGGAAGGGGCATCCTTTCCGGGCCGGTCTCGGGCTTTCCGGGGCGGAAAACCTGCTCACATACGATTGATCTATTTCACGCGGCCAAGCTGTTGACGCCGGCCAATTTAAGCAGATCGGCGAGTTGCTTGCGGGCATAGAACATCCGGGTCTTCACCGTGCTCTGGGGAATTCCGACGATGGCGCCGACCTCCTCTACCGACTTCTCGTGATAGTAGACGAGGTTGATGATCTCGCGGTGCGCCGGCGACAACTTTGCAACGCAGGCACGCAGAATCGCACTGGTGGCGCTGCGATCGAACGAAGCCTCGGGCGTGTCGGCCTCGTCGGCAATCTCCAGCATCTCTTCCTGGTCGATGTCCTCGTGCCGGCGTTGACGCAGCGCGGTCAGCGCCTTGAAACGAGCGATGGACAATAGCCAGGTGGAAACCTGGGAACGCCCCTCGAACTGGCCGGCGGTGCGCCACACGTCCAGAAAGACCTGGCTGGCGAGGTCCTCCGCCAAGGTGGCATCCCTCACCATGCGCAGGATGAATCGGTAAACCCGTACATTGTGACGGGAGTAAAGAATGTGCATCGCGGTCCGGCCGCCATCCGCAATGCTTTCCAGCAGCATTTCATCCGATGTCGCCTGGGCGGCGATGATGCCCTGGACGGCTGCGGCATTGATTGCAACGACGTTCAACATGACTGTCTCCCACTCTCGCCGCTTGGCGGCGTTTCGTTGGGCAAGTTGATAGTCGGGGAGCGTTTCGGGACGTCTGCACGCAAAGGGGAAAATGGTTTCATGCGCAGGAGAATTGTTTCGTCGCAGCCTCTGCGACGAAACATTCGGACAGAAAACCCAACAATTAGAATGAGATAAATTTTAGGTTGTAAATCTGGCCGTGAAGGCGGCCCCATGGAACAAATCGGATTGTTCAGGCCGTTATGGCCCGCGCGCAACCGACCGGCAGCAAGCGGTGGCCTGCCCAGGTGCCGGATTGAAAGGTGCCGGCTGGCAAAATACGCTTAGTGAAGGCCGGGCCCTGGAGACACCAGGACACACGCCCGGACCGGAATAGTTCAGCGGCATGCGGAATTTGCAGCGAGAATATCTCGCATGATCTGCTTTTGAATCGCAGGCGCGGTCGTCAAGGAGACGTGGCCGAGATCTGCGTTGCCACCCAAGTCGACGTTCTGCAGCATGCCGTGAAAATGTCCACCGCGCTCGACCTTGGTTCCGACCCCGCTGGAAAGATAAAAATTCCGCAAAAGACGGACGTTGTTGGGAACAACGGTCTTTACGACAGGATCAAGCGTAACGATCAAGGCGACGCGAAGGCCAGCCTTTTGCAATTGTTCTGCCATGCTCACGGCCGCGCTGGCGCCCAGCGAATGGCCGACAAGGACGATGGAGTTCACGCGCCCGCTCTTGCAATCCGCAATCGCCTCGTCTGCGAGAGAATCGGAAAATGCGTGATTGGCTATCGTTGCATCCATATTCATCTTGTGGAGTTCGTCTGCGAGCTGATCAATTCCCGGTGATAAAACGTTGGTCAGACCACGCAGCAGATAAATTTTGCGATGGATATTGGCGTTCGCTGCAGCGGAAGTTGCCGACGATGCGCCAAGAACCAGGAGAATAATGGAAAAGCATTTGATCACGTGACGTGTCATCGCGCCGAAACGAGTGTGCATAAGGTCAAATATCCCTGGTCTGGCAAGATACTGAAATGAGCGTGGCCGGCCAACGACTACTGTATTGCGGCGTTTAAATCCATAAGGAGCACGGGGGCCGGACCAATTGAAAGGCAGCAAGCCGCCTTCATGCTGCAAGGCAGACTAGACCGGGCCGTCCGCATTTGGGCCCACCCGCAAATCACGCCTTGTCGCCGGGGGGCGAGAACAGATATCCGCCACCTCTGATGGTCCGGATCACCGCCGGTTTGGTCGGGTCTATTTCGATCTTGCGCCGAATTCGCATAATACGCAGATCGACGGCACGATCGAAGGCTTCGCTGTCCCGGGCATTGGCCAACTCCAGCAAGCGCTCGCGCGACAGCACGCGCTTCGGATTCGCCGCGAAAACCCTGAGGAGCCCGAATTCCGAAGCGGTCAGGGGATGTTCGTTGCCCTCGTCGTCGCGCAGTGCCTGCGCCTCGAGGTCGAGCCATTTGGTCCCGAAACGCACCAGCGCGTCTTTCGCTGCCTTTGTACCACTGTTCTCGGTCGTTGCGGCCTGTACGCGGATCGGCGCGCTGCGCCGCAACACCGAACGGATACGCGCCATCAATTCGCGCAATTCACAGGGCTTTGCGACGTAGTCGTCGGCGCCGAGTTCCAGCCCGACCACGCGATCGATCGGACTTGCCGTTGCCGTCAGCATGATGACCGGAACATTGGTACGGCTTTTCAGGTCGCGAATGATTGAAAGTCCGTCTTCCTCCGGCATATTGAGATCGAGAACCACGAGATCGGGCACCGTGATTTCGATCGCGCCGCGCAGGCTCCTGCCGCCGTCGCAAAGCGTCACCGCAAAGCCATGCATCTTGAGATAGTCGCCGACCATCTCGCGGGCCGGCGCCTCGTCATCGACAATAATTATATGAGGACTTTGGCTCATGTCATGATTCGTATGTTGCCGGCAATCGGATGGTGAAAGTGGACCCCTGTCCAGGCCCGGCGCTGTGGGCGGTAACCTCGCCGGCGTGCATATCGATGATACGCTTGACGATTGACAGGCCCAAACCGGTGGAGCTTTCGCCGGCTGTGGGTTTGGCAGAAAGCCGCTGGAAGCGACCGAACAGCCGGCCAAGATCCTCAGGCGACAGCCCGGCGCCTTCGTCGGTGACGCGGATGACGGTGTTGTTTTTCTCCTGGCTGAGCAGTACCGAGATCCTGCCGCCGACCGGGCTGTATTTGATCGCGTTGCTGAAGAGATTGTCGATCGCTTCCCGCATCCGGTCCGCGTCGCACATCGTGACGAAATTCGGCGGCGCCGAAACCGTGACGGCCTGCTGCTTGTTGACGGTGAGCGGCTGATTGGCATGGACGACTTCGTTGACCAGCGCTGCGACATCGACCGGTTCGCGGCGAATGGTGATGTCGAAGGCATCGGCCATGGCGTCCGCAATCAAATGGTCGACCATTGAAGTCAGACGCTTGGTGGCGTCGCGGATATGTTCGACCTGGGCGGTGACGCTTTCCCTGGAAGAGCCGGTGGCGATCAGTTCGGTGAGCATTTCGGTGCGGCCGAGGATCACGCCGAGCGGATTTTTCAGGTCGTGGGCGACCGTGCCGAGGATCTCGTTCTTGAAGCCGTTGGCGCGTTGCAGCCGCATCCATTGCGCCGACAATCGGCGGTTGGCCTGCATCAACGCGCGGGTTCGCTGAGCGACACGGTCCTCGAGCTGCGTGTTGGCCTCTTGCAGCTGCTGATAGAGAATGACGTTGTCGAACGCGATCGAAAGCCGGCTGCCGAAAATCTCGACCAGCGACCGGTCGGTTTCGGATAGCTCGCGCTCTGCCTGCAGCAGCAC
>JAJYAH010000063.1 GCA_021779635.1 Pseudomonadota bacterium
ATCGACGACGTCAATCGTCACCCCGTCATCCACACATGGTCCTACAAGCTCGCCGAGGCCGCCTGATATGATTCGAACCACGAAAACGCTGACCTAGCCGGCGGCACCCGTTCCCACGGACGCGAGCAATGACCGCAGCGCGTCGTCGCGCAGCTCCGGTCGCCACTTCAATCCGATGGAGCGGGTCGTCTTGAGATCGCGAATCGTACGAACCACGACGTCGTTCGTCGCCAGGCTCTTCGGCGCGACCGCAAGACCGACCAAGGACGCCACCAGCTTCAGCGCCATCTCGTCGCGATCGATGCGAGCGACAATCTTCGGTCTGACGTGATCGGGCCACAAGCGTCCGCGCGGCATTTCGCAACTTCCGCGCAGAACGATCGGCTCGCCGTCCAGGTCTGCGAGCGAAATGCTTGATTTGCCTTCCCGGCAGAAACGGTGCTTCGGCGACACCAGCGCGACAAACGGCTCGCGCCATAGAACCCGTGCGGAGGCGGAACGCAACAGCTGCCGCGCTTCATCGGAAAATCGAAAGCGATGGAGATGTGTCTCTCGGGTCGTATCATGGATGCGGCCGAGGCGGAACGCTCGGGCCTGGTCAGCCGGATCATTCCCGACAATGAACTGGTCGACGAAGCGATACGCACCGCAGCCAGGATTGCGAGCCTGTCGCAGCCAGTCGTGATGATGATCAAGGAATGCGTCGATCGCGCCTATGAGACGCCGCTCGCTGAGGGGTTGCGCTATGAGCGACGAAGTCTTCATGCCGCATTCGCCTTGAGCGACCGGAAAGAAGGCATGCGTGCATTCGTCGAGAAGCGGGATCCGGCCTACAGAAATTGCTGATCAGATTCAAAATGACAGACGCTCCGGCCATTCGGGTGTTGAGCGCCCTTGCACAGACATTTTGCTTCCCGTTTGACCCGTATTATCTGGAATCATCAGGGCTGCGGGCGAGAGCGTTTTCCAGCATTTTCGCCAGTTCTTCCGCCGCCGTTTCGATCGGTGCGCCGCTTCGTTCGACGCGGGCCTGGATGAGAGCTCCTTGTAGCGCCGCAACGCACAAGATGGCGAGACGTCCGGTACTAGCCGGTGAAAATCCGTCGCTCGTCAGCTTTCGTTTGAGGACGTCAATCCGGGCGGCATAGGCTTTCCGGCCGGACTCGGCTACCCCTCGATCCCTCGGCGCAAGTTCCAGCAGAACAGTTGTTATCGGACAACCGTCCCTAAATCCGGACTTCCGCAACCATCCGGATAGAAGCCGCGCGTGGGCTCGCAGCAGGTCCGCTGTCGATCGCGTTTCGGTTGCGAGCGCCGTCATCGTCTCAGCCACGCGCCTGCCCGCTTCCTCAACCGCGGCGACCGCTATCGAGGCTTTTCCGGCCGGAAAGTAATGATAAAGCGATCCCTTGGGGGCTCCACTGGTATCGACGATGTCATTCAGGCCGGTGCCTGCATAGCCTTGCCGTCGAAACAAAGTCACCGCGGCGTCCACGATCGGCTTTCGATGCTTGGGAACGGCGGGCATGACGTCCTCCCCTGAAGATTTCGCAGAAATCTATATTGAGTGGTCTACATCAGGCCGTCAACGTCGCGCTGAAACCACGCATGGAGCGCAAAATGTCAGACCGTATTGCCTACCGTCTTGCCGAGGGCGTCGCCACGATCACGATGGACGACGGCAAGGTGAACGTTATGTCGATAGCTATGCTGCAAGACCTCGGCGCGGCATTCCGGCAGGCGGAAAAAGATCAGGCCATCGTCGTACTGCGCTCCGGACGTAAGGATATCTTTTCTGCGGGTTTCGACCTCAAGGTTTTTGCCGCCAATGATGTTGAGCGCAGTCTCGAAATGGTAAGGGCCGGCGCAGAGCTTGCCTTGCACCTGATGTCGCATCCCTTCCCCACGATCGGAATAATGCAAGGCCACGCATTTCCGATGGGGACGTTTCTCCTGCTGGCGTGCGATATGCGCATTGGTGCGAAAGGAAAGCACCGCATGGGCCTCAACGAAGTCGCGATTGGCATCTCGCCGCCCGGATTTGCCATCGAGCTCGCGCGCAGCCGCGTTCACCCGGCCTGGCTCAGCCGAACCGTCACATTGGGAGAAATGTTCGAGCCGGATGATGCGATCGTCGCTGGATTTCTGGACCGGGTGGTCCCTGCAACCGAACTTGAACATACGATCGATGACGCCGTGTCAGCGCTACGCCGTCTCGACGCGCCCTCACACGCCTTGGCGAAGCAGCGGCTCCGTCTTCCGACCATCGTCGCGATGCGCGAAGCGATCACCCAGGAACTAACGCTGGCCGCGTATCGGTCCAGTTCCGCTGCGCGGACCGCCGTGGCTCTTCCAGCCGCAAGAACCTAGCGAAGCGGTGTTCGGCGGATCTGCGGCCAGAGCGATCAAGGCCAAATCGACCTCAGGCTATACCGCCGCTTTTGATTGCACGGGTCCGGTGCGGCTGTCGCCAGTGAGGACTTCTTCACCACTTTGTTCGTCCTTCGGCAATGGATGCCCTGGCAGATAAAAGGCGTTAGCCAACAACGTCGGAATCACCGCGCTGCCGACCACGCAGGCTACAAGTACCGAGTATTGCCGCTGGTCGATGATCTGGCGGGAGAGACCAAATAGCGCGGAAATCGTGCCAAAGGTCAGGCCTGTGGACATCAGCAAGGTCGTGTACATCGCTTCGCCTTGAGGCGACTTGTAAAGGCGCGTCACCGGATAGACGCCGACGAACTTGGTGAGCATCTTGGCGCTGAGCAAGACGAAGAACGCGAGCGGTGCTGCGCTGAGTTTAATTGGTTTGGCCTTCATCGGCAAACAGTGGTAGATTGCAGAAGCTAAGGGACAAGGAGATTTGAAGGAGGTTCGCGATGAAATCGCACCGGCTTCCTTTCGAAAATCGATGGACCAACGGCGAGCACGCGCGGGAGTGGAATTGCGAGCTTGACCGGTTGGGGCTGACGAATGTGCGGGCGATGTTCGCCGATCACGAAACCCATCATCCAGGCAGGCGCGCTGTCATATTTGGTATTCCGGCTGGTTTCGTTCGGGACTGGCTTGCATTCCACGACGGGCGCGCTGCGCGTCAGCAGCTTCTTTGGAGAGCGACTGTTATTGCGCTGGCCCTCGTTGCTGCAGCCGCCGCCGTGCTGGGCTTGCTGCGTCTGTGACAGCGGAGAACTGAAGGCTCCGACAGGGTCTTCACATGAAGCGTTTTCGGCTGCCCTCCGCGGCGGGTTATGGGGTGGAGTTCACCGGAGACAGAGTTCCGCGGCGATCGTTCTTGCGCCGAAACCTCGCTAGAGCGAGATGGCTTTTCGTCGAATCGCCATCTCGCTCTGTCTTCTTGTTCGAGCATGATCTTTTTCGGAAAACCGGTACCCACTTTTCCGGATCATGCTCTAGCGCCCGTTGCCGAGCATTGCCTGGAACACCCGGCGCACCTCGGTCTGGGTTTCCCGCACCCTTGCCTCGAGCGACGAAAAATCCGGCGCGTCGCCTGCCCGCGCCAGCACGCGCAGGAGATCTTCTCCAGCGGTTTCCGGGTTGAATTTCTCACTGACACAGAGCCGCAGAATTTGCGTGAGGTCATGATAGAGGCGCGTTGCCGAACGCAGGATTTCCGCGGCCGATTGCGGCAGCACGCCTAGCCGCGCGGCGTTGTCGAGCACATGCAGCGTATTGACGTCGAGAATGTCCGGCCTGTCGGCGGCGTGAACGAGCTGGAGGTATTGCGCGATGAAATCGATATCGACGATGCCGCCGGCGGCATATTTCAGGTCCCAGACATCGTCCTCGCCCCTCTCCAGCGCCACCGCGCGGCGCATATCGGCGACGTCGGTGGCGACGCCGGCGGCGTCGCGCGGCCGCGTCAGCACCTCGCGAATGATGGTTTCGATCCTGGCGCGAAATTCAGGCGACGACGAAATCACCCGGGCGCGGGTCAGCGCCATGTGCTCCCAGGTCCAGGCCTCCCGGTCCTGGTATTCGGCGAACGAGTCGAGGCGCGAGGCCACCGGGCCCGCCCGGCCGGACGGACGCAGCCGCATGTCCACCTCATACAGCACGCCGTAATTGGTCCGCGTCGTGAATGCGCTGATCAGCCGCTGGGTGAAGCGGGCGAAATAATGCGCGCCGTGCAGCGATCGCGCCCCGTCGGAGTCCGGCTGCTCGTGATCGAAATCATAAAGCAGGATCAGGTCGAGATCGGACGAGGCCGTCATCTCCCGGCTGCCGAGCCGGCCCATCGCGAGGATCGCGGTTTGCTGGCCCTTGATCCGGCCATGCTGGGCCGCGAACCGGTCGGTCACGAGACCATGCACGGTATCGACAATGCCCTCGGCAACGTCGGCAAACGCGTCGCTGGCATGTTGGGCGGAGACCGTGCCGGACAGGATTCGCGTGCCGATCAGGAACAGGCTTTCCTGGCCGAACAATCGCAACCGGTCGAGGAATTCCTCATAGGAATTGGCATCCCTCAGGGTCGCGGCGAGACGCGCCGACAATTCGCGCTGGTCCGGCATCGCGCCGAAGAAGCGCGGATCGATCAATCCGTCCATGATCTGCGGCTGCCGCGCCAGCATGTCGCCGAGCCGGGGTGCTGCGCCGAGAATGAGCGCCGCCAGCGCGACGAGGTCGCGGTTCTGGCTGAGCAGCGAGATCAGCCGCCCGCCCCGCTGCAGCGCATGCAGGAAGCGGTCGAACGCGGTCACGGCATTGTCGGGCTCCTCGGCGTCGGCGAGGCCCTCAATCAGCGCCGGAACGAACTCGACAAAGGCGTTCCGCGTCGATTCCATCCTGAATACGCGGAGGTCGCCGATTATCCATTGCTGCACGGTCCTGGCCACCATGATCGGCTTCTTGAAACCGAGCGCGGCGAGATGTTCGATCAATCGCGGATCGTCCGGACCGGCGCTGTAATCGGCGGCCGGCAATTTCACGGTGCCGGTCGGATCGCCTTCGAACAGCTTGCTGTAATGGCCCTGGACGATGTTGAGGTGGCCGAGCAGATCACGGGCGAATGCGGCGCGGTCCTGATAGCCGAAAAAGCGAGCGAAGCGTTCCACCGCCTCGACATCGTCGGGCAGCGTGTGGGTCTGCTCGTCAGCGACCATCTGCAGCCGGTGCTCGACCCGGCGCAGAAACTCATAGGCCGCCGACATCTGGTCGCGCGCCTCGAAGGTGATCCAGTTGCTGGACGCCAGCACCTGCAACGCTTCCAGCGTCGGCCGAACCCGCAATTCGGGATGGCGGCCGCCGGCGATCAGCTGCTGGGTCTGCGCGAAAAATTCGATTTCGCGGATGCCGCCGCGCCCGATCTTGACATTGTGGCCCTCGACCGCGATCTCGCTCTGTCCGCGAAACGCCTGCATCTGCCGTTTCATGTCGTGCACGTCGGCAAGCGCTGCGAAATCCAGATGCTTGCGCCAGACGAACGGCGCGATCTCGGCGACCAGCGCCGCACCGGCCTTGCGGTCGCCGGCGCAGGGCCGCGCCTTGATCATGGCTGCGCGCTCCCAGGTCCGGCCTTCCCGCTCGTAATAATAGAGCGCCGAGGCGATCGAGATCGCCACCGGCGTCGAGGCCGGATCGGGCCGCAGCCGCAGGTCGACGCGGAACACGTAACCATCGCCGTTGCGCTGCTGCAGCAGCCGCGACAGCCCCTGCGTGACGCGCACGAAGAACGGCTGCGGCTCGATATCCGGCGCTAGCGTCGGCGCGGCCGAATCGAAGAACACGATCAGGTCGATGTCGCTGGAATAATTCAGCTCACCGGCGCCCATCTTGCCCATCGCGAGCACGACGAGGCCGCTATCGTCCTCGGGCGCATCGCGATTGGACGGCGACAGCCGGCCGCGCTCGGCTTCCTGCCGCAACAGATACCGCAGCGCCGATTGCACCGAGGCAACCGCAAGGTCGGTCAGGGCCGCGGTGACGTGCATCACCGGCCAGGCGCCGCCGATGTCGCATAGCGCAATCAGCAAGGCTGCTTCCGATTTCATGCGGCGAAGCAGTTGCATCGCTTCGGCTTCACTGGATGCCGCAACGACCTCGCGGCAAGTGGCTTCGATCAATCGCGACAGATGCTTCTCGGGCTCGCATTCGAGCAGCCGGATCATGCGCCTGCCATCGGCGCGAACGAGATCGAACAGATAGGGAGAGGCCTCGGCGATGCCAAGAAGAATGGTTCCGGCGCGCGGAAATTGCGCCACGAGATCGCTGATCGCAGCCCTTTGCACCGGCTCCAGATCGGCGAGCCAATCAGCCAGATGTTGCTCGGCCTTGTCAGGGACGGACACATGCGGTCCGTCCACGAATCGCGCGGCCAGACAATGTCGGTCCGCGTCGCCCTTCGCGGATGAGATCATGCCACCTTCTGTGGCACATCCGGCGTTTGAACCGCAAGCCTGTCACCGTGGGCCGCACGCGCCGGGATCGCCAGCGTCGCGCGCAATCCCGGGCGTGCGTCGCTGAGCGTGAGATCGCCGCCATGCAAGGTCGCCACCGCCGATGCGAGACTCAATCCAAGACCGGAGCCGGGCTGGGTGCGGCTTGCCTCCAGCCGAACGAACCGCTCCACCGCATGCCGGCGATCTGCCTCAGGGATTCCCGGACCGTGATCGGTAACGCTGAGCAAAACACGGCCGCCGTCGGATCGCGCTTCGATCAGGATCTCCTTGTTGTTGGCCCCGATGACCGCATCCGCTCCCAGCGGCTGCGCGGCTGCAACAGGCTTGCCGTATTTGATCGCATTCTCGACCAGATTAGCCAGCGCCTGGCTGATCAATTCCCGATTGCCGTGAAGCGGCGCGTGCGTGGTCTTGACGCGGAGGGTCATGCCATCGTCTTCAGCCAACGGCTCATAGAGTTCGTGAATGCCGTTGGCAACGTCGGCGGCGTCGAAGTCGTCCATATTGTCACGCGCCTGCCCGGACTCGGCACGCGCGATCATCAATAATGCATTGAAGGTCCGGATCAAACCATCGGATTCCTCGATGGTCCGTTCCAGCGCGGTGCGGTATTCGGTCTCGTTGCCGGATTTCGCCAGCGCCTCTTCGGCACGGTTGCGCAACCGCGTCAGCGGCGTCTTCAGATCGTGGGCGATATTGTCGGAGACTTCCTTGAGGCCCATCATCAGGGCTTCGATCCGCTCCAGCATGGCGTTGAGATTTTCCGCCAGGCGATCGAGTTCGTCGCCGCTGCGCCCGACCGGCAGCCGCCCGCTAAGATCGCCCGCCATGATGCGCTGGGTGGTGCCGGTCATGGCATCGATACGCCGCAACACGCGCCGCGCAGCAAAGATGCCGCCGCCAAGGCCGAGCACCACCACGACCAGGATCGACCACTGCGCCGCTTTCGCGACAATTCCGAACAGCCGCCGGCGTTCCTCCAGATCGCGTCCGATCAGCAGCCGAAAGCCGCTGGTCAATTCAGTGACGCGCACCAGTGCGCTGTGATCGGCGGTGTCCTGTTCGTCAAGCCGGCGATAGGCGGTTTCGGACCAGCCCGATGTCCCCATCACGCCCGGTGCCAGCGAGCTGATATTGCCGGCAATGGCCTGCCCCGTCGGCGTGGTCACCAGATAGAGATTGGCGCCGGGCCGCAACGCCCGGTTCTCGATCGTCAAGACCAGGCCGCGCAGACCACGGCGGCCGTAAATGTCACTGATCTCGCCGGTTTCCGCGTTCACCGTGCTGGTAATCTGCTCGGTGATCAGCCGGCGCGTATTCCATGCGAAATAACCCAGCAGCGATGCGGCAAACAGCGCAAACAAAAACAGGTAGGCCAGCGTCAACCGGAACGCAGTAGTGCGGACGAGCTTACCGAATGCCGTCACGGATCAAATATCCATTTTGGACGCATCGCCAGCTATCGTCCGCTGCCGTCTGCTGGTGGAAATCTTGCTATTTACCATGTTCTTGGCCGCATCCTTTGTCGTCGAACGTCAGTCCCTATCGTCTGGGCGCAGGCGGAAAACCGGTAGTCCCGCGCCTTTCCGGTCATAAAATCCGTAACGGTGGTACATCTCAGATCATCCGAGAACCTATACCCGGCATGTATGTGGGACACGCTAACGTGCCACTCAACGCCACCCAAGTTAAAACTAAGAAAGCCGGCGCCTGCGCTGATGGTGGCGGCCTCTACCCTCCACGTCCGGGAGAGCGGCGAACGGATCTGGGCCTTTCGCTTCACCTCGCCGGACGCCAAGCGTGCCGTCATGGCGTTTGCCGTCTTTCGCAAGTTCGCGCCCATCAGATGGCGATGATCTCAAGGGGTTCGCCCTGATGGCTTGACTGCATTAGCTCGTCGCACTCACTGCGATGTCTTGAAGAGATAGAGACGGCATCATTTCCCCTTCGCCTAGAGCACTGATCAGCAGCCCCGGCAAATTGACTTGATCATCTTGTCAACTTTCGCCTCGTCACGGTCGATGACGGGGTTGGAGCCAAGGAGCGGCCCCTTCTGAGGGCCGTTGCCGCGGCCGCCCGATGAGAGTGCCGTGCCAGCCGAGTTGGTGCCAGGCGCGGCGGGGCTGGTGCCGAAGGCGCCGCCAGTTGCGGACGAATGATGCGATCCTCCGCCGCCACGGGCAAACGCGACGGTGGTCCAAAGACTGACGCAAAGGGCGAGGCAAAGAACCGGAAGCTTTTTCATGCCGAGACTCCCTCGAACAGGCATTGAAACGCTCGACGGCTCAAGGCCGCCGGCGCCATTGCTCGCGCCATGGGGGCCCCATCTCTCGGGCGCGGCAACCCAGTCTAGTCAGGAAACCTTTCATGGCCAAGCTCGACGGCAAGATCACTCTCATCAGCGGAGGCACCACAGGTATCGGTGCGGAGACCGCCAAGCTCTTTCAATCCGAAGGCGCGACGGTAGTCGTTACCGGCTCCAGCGAGCGCTCGGTAGAAGCCGCCAAGGCGGCGCTGCGCTCGTTCGGCCGTACTTTCGCCAAGGAGCTGACGCCGCGCGGCATCCGTGTCAACACCATTAGCCCCCGCCCCCCGGCCCGATCGTACCGCGTGCTCAGATTATTCTGTCCCACCCGGCCACGCAGACCCGGATACATCTCCGGGCTAGTAGAGGCGTCGCCTCCATAGGGACTCGCCCAATTGAGACGGGCCGAATTTCGGGTTGCCGTCGACTACGCCGCCTTCTTCTCCAGATCGGCCTTCCATTGCCCCCGGGCGGCTAGCGAATTCATCAGCGCGCGATGGCTGAAGGCCTTTTGCCCGGCGGGGACATTCTCGGCCCTGCCGGACCAGGCCTGTTGCGGCGCGGCCTGCAGCGCGCGGCCATAGGAGAAGGTCAGCTTCCACGGCAGACCGCCGATCCGGTTCATGGCGTCGAGATGGGCGGTCGCCTCTTCATCGGACTGGCCGCCAGACAGGAACGCGATACCCGGCACCGCAGCCGGCACACAATACTTGAGCATGCGAACCGTCTTCTCGGCGACTTCTCCGACCGGGGCTTGTTTTGCGCATTTCTTCCCCGAAATTGCCATGTTGGGTTTGAGGATCATGCCTTCGAGCGCGACGCGCTGGATGCGCAATTCCTGGAACACCTCGTTGAGGACGCGCACGGTAACGTGGTAGCAGCGGTCGATATCGTGATCGCCGTCCATCAGCACTTCAGGCTCGACGATCGGCACGATCTGGGCCGCCTGGCGCAGCGCCGCATAGCGTGCGAGCGTATGGGCGTTGACATGGATCGCGGTCATGCTCGGAATGTCCTTGCCAATATCGATCACCGCGCGCCATTTCGCAAACCGCGCGCCCTTCCTGTAATAAGCCGCCAGGCGCTCGGCGAGTTTGTCGAGGCCGACGGTGACGAGTTCGCCGGGGCAACCCGGCAAGGCTTGCGTGCCTTCGTCGACCTTGATGCCGGGGATCGCGCCGGCCTGCTCGATCAGCTTCACCAGTGGCGTACCGTCCCTGGCCTTCTGCCAGATGGTCTCGTCGTACAAGATGACGCCGGAGATGCATTTCGACATCGCATCGCTGGAGCGGAACAGCATCTCGCGGTAATCACGGCGGTTTTCTTCGGTCGATTCGACCTTGATCGCGTCCAACCGCTTCTTGATCGTCCCGGTGGATTCATCCGCCGCGAGAAGGCCCTTGCCCGGCGCCACCATGGTCAGGGCCACCTTGTTGAGGTCGGAAAGGTTCATCGCTGTCTCCCAAAAGCTGTATTTCCGCGACCACGTTGATTTCGGCGGTGCTGGGCGCGTCGAGTGCACCCCAGGCCCGCTACCAGGATTGGTCTCCTCGTTGCGGGCATCCCTCGCCATTTCCAGACAGGTCTGCAGCTGGACATTTCAACCTCCTTGAGAAGCGCGCTCTGAGCCGCCAGATCGGCGTCTTTTCCGGCAGACACCTCTCCTACCTCCCAAGCCTCCCATCACGGTCAGAGACAATAGCGACCGGTTCTCTCCGAGCCATACAACCCTCGGCGGAAACCGATCATATCAAGGTATGAGCCGGCATCATGAGGCGACGACTGACGCGATCGGCAACAGCGCCCTGTGTGACGACTGGCGCCTGGCGACAACGAATTCAACGATCCCAAAGTGATATGACCGCGGATAATTAGCTGGCCACTCATACATTGATATGACCCGCTTCTTCCGAAGGTCGAATGGAAACGTACACCTGACATCGGCAGTCTGGCCGAGCAGTGGTTCACAAGAACGATGGAGCCACGGGTTCCCGGGCCAGACCTGGCCCGGCCGGGTGTGGATGGATTCAGTCCAAATTGCGGTGATCATCGTTGGGAAACGTGATGGGACGCTTGCTTTCAGTCAATGCAGGCCTGCCACGCGACGTTGCTTGGCAAGGCAGGAGGGTCCATACCGCCATTTGGAA
Source organism: Pseudomonadota bacterium (assembly GCA_021779635.1). The sequence goes on from JAJYAH010000063.1 coordinate 10,872, forward strand.
GGCGTCGGTTGAGGGCCCGCGTATGGTGCGCCGACTCAACGTCGAAGGGGACGGACAAGGAGACCCGACCGGTCATGGCGGCGAACGCCGGACGAGAGCACCTTTCACACCGGGCGGGCACAGGCAGCTGATAACACCAGCCTTCGACGCGGCAGGCCCGAGCATACTTGGCCACCAACACGACCGGCCGGAGCCGGTGATGCGGCTGTGGAACGACGGACGGAACGTCGGAGATCGGTCCAGACTGGGTTCACCGTGCCGGGAGACAGAGGTACCAATTGGAGCAAGACGATCTTGAAACATGCGCGCGGTTTAGCGCCACGCGCGGCAGGAGTTGCGTAAGGATGGGTGCAATGAACCGGATCGTATTCCTGGTCGATGTCGACAACACGCTGCTCGACAATGATCACGTCCAGGCCGACATCAGCACGCACCTGGCGCGACAGTACGGGCCCGCTTGCCGCGACCGCTACTGGGCAATTCTCGAGGACTTGTTTACGGAACTTGGCTATCGGGATTATCTCGGCGCGCTTCAGCGATACCGCGTCGAGCACCCGCAAGACATGGACCTGTTGTCGATGTCATCATTCCTGATCGATTACCCTTTCGCCAACCGCCTGTACCCGGACGCGCTGGATGTGCTCGCACAATTCCGTGGATGGGGTCCAACCGCACTCCTCACCGATGGTGATGTCGTCTTTCAGCCGCGCAAAGTCGAGCGATCCGGCCTTTCGGAGGCCGTCGGCTCACGGGTGCTGATTTACATCCACAAGGAACTCGCGCTCGACGATGTCGCGCTCCGCTATCCGGCGCAGCATTACGTTCTGGTGGACGATAAGCCACGGATTCTCGCCGCGGTGAAAGAGGCATGGGGCCAGCGCGTGACCACCGTATTTCCCCGACAAGGACAATACGCACACGATGCTAAGGCTCTCGCCTCCTTCACCAGACCTGACGTGATTGTAGACCGCATTGGGGATCTGCTTGCCTATAATCTGGACACCCTTCTCGCGGGAGAACAAACCTGGACATAACACTACGCGGAGAGGAAGCGATGAAAGCCACCCAAAAGCTTCATGAACTCGGCCAGAGCATCTGGCTCGACAATATTACCCGGGACCTGCTGACGGGCGGGACTCTGAAGCGTTACATCAACGACCTGTCGTTGACGGGACTTACGTCGAACCCGACAATCTTCGACCAGGCCATCAAAAACAGCTCGGCCTACGATTCCGCAATCCGCGCAAAGCTCAAGGAGGGAAAGTCGGGCGAAAAACTGTTCTTCGAGTTGGCGATTGAAGACCTCTCGCAGGCGGCCGACATGTTTCGACCGATGTGGGATCGGACCAACGGGGTCGATGGGTGGGTATCGCTTGAGGTTTCGCCACTGCTGGCTTACGATTCCGCGAGCACCAGCACCGCAGCCAGGGAGCTGCACGCGACGGCGCAACGCCCAAATCTATTCATCAAAATACCCGGGACCAAGCAGGGTTTGCCGGCAATAGAGGAGTCGATTTTCGCCGGCGTGCCCGTGAACGTGACATTGCTCTTCAGCCGAGAGCACTACGTCGCCGCCGCCGAAGCATATCTGCGCGGCATCGAACGACGCATCGCCGCCGGTCTCAGTCCCGATGTCGGCTCCGTCGCTTCACTGTTCGTCAGCCGCTGGGACGCCGCTGTCGCAAGCAACGTACCCGAACCCCTGCGCAACCGGCTCGGCATCGCCATCGCGAAGCAGGCCTACAAGGCATACCGCGAACTGCTCGGCTCGGCGCGTTCGCTGCGAATTTATAACGAAGGTGCCCGGCCGCAACGTCTGTTGTGGGCGAGCACGGGCACCAAGGACCCGGCTGCCCCCGACATCCTTTACATCAAGGCATTGGCGGCCCCGTTCACCGTCAACACCATGCCCGAAGGCACCGTAAAGGCCTTTGCCGGTCACGGCGATATCGGAGATATCCTTCCGGCCAATGGCGGTGACTGTGAGGACGTACTGGCGCAATTCGCGAAAGCCGGCGTCGACATCGATGCGCTGGCGGCAAAATTGCAGGACGATGGCGCCAAGTCGTTCGTCAAATCCTGGGACGAACTGATGAAGGTGATTTCCGCCAAGAGCGAAGTACTTGCCAAGGCAAGCTAGAACTCGATCGAGAAATAGGCCTTCCCATGAATATCCTGGCCATAGACGTCGGCGGCACTCACGTCAAGATTCTCGCCAGCGGCGAGAAGGAGAAGCGCGAAATCGAGTCTGGACCGACGATGACGCCGCGACAGATGGTTTCCAGCGTCGAGAAACTTGCCGGCGACTGGAAATACGATGTCGTGTCGATCGGCTATCCGGGCCCGGTCGTGGATCACCGGCCGGCCGCCGAACCGCACAATTTAGGCAGCGGCTGGAAGGGATTCGACCTCACCGCAGCGTTCAAGCGACCGGCGAAGGTCATCAACGATGCCGCAATGCAGGCGCTCGGCGGCTATCAGGGCGGCCGAATGTTGTTCCTCGGCCTCGGGACCGGACTCGGTTCGGCCATGATCGTGGACGGCATCGTAGAGCCGATGGAACTCGCGCATCTTCCCTATAAAAAACGAACGTACGAGGACTATGTCGGGCTCCGCGGGCTGGAGGAGTTCGGCAAGAAGGCCTGGCGAAAGCACGTGGAAGAAGTTGTCGAATGTCTGGTGGCAGCGCTCGAACCCGACGACGTTGTGCTGGGAGGAGGAAACGCCAAGAAGCTGAAAGAAATGCCGCCGCTGTGCCGACCCGGCGACAACGCGGACGCATTCAAAGGCGGGTTTCGTATGTGGGAGGGCACGCCCTTGGGGAATACGTCCCGACTCCGCAAACAAGCCGGGCCGCCTCCAATCAAGTTTTAGAAAGTGTACAGACATGGCAACAACGACCGCGCCCCTGCCCCAACGAGCCGCCTGGAATGCCCTGGCCGCGCACTACCGGCAAATCAAGGGCCTGCATATGCGCGAGCTGTTCGCGAAAGACCCCAAGCGAGGTGAACGTCTGGCTGCCGAGGCGGCGGGGGTCTACCTCGATTACTCGAAAAACCGCATCACCGATGAGACGCTGGATCTGCTATTGCAACTCGCCGAAGAAGCGGGACTGCGCGCGCGGACCGATGCGATGTTTGGCGGCGAGAAGATCAACGCGTCAGAAAAACGCGCCGTTCTGCACGTCGCCCTGCGGGCGCCGAAGGGACAATCGATCGTGGTCGACGGCGACAACGTGGTGCCGAGTGTCCATGCCGTGCTCGACCGGATGGCCGATTTCTCCAATCGGGTGCGGGGCGGCACGTGGCTTGGCCACACCGGCCGGCGGATCCGGAACGTGATCAACATCGGCATCGGCGGCTCCGATCTCGGCCCGGTGATGGCATATGAAGCGCTTAAACACTACAGCGACCGTGCGATGACGTTCCGCTTCGTGTCAAACGTCGATGGCACCGACTTCGTGGAGGCGACTCGCGATCTCGATCCGGCGGAGACGCTGTTCATTGTATCGTCTAAAACCTTTACTACGCTCGAGACCATGACCAATGCGCGAAGCGCGCGTCGATGGTCACTTGCGGGACTTGGCGGCGATGAGAAGTCGGTCGCGAAGCATTTCGTCGCGGTGTCGACAAACGCGAAGGATGTGACGAAGTTCGGCATCGACACCGCCAACATGTTTGGTTTCTGGGATTGGGTTGGCGGCCGCTATTCCATGGACTCGGCGATCGGGCTTTCGACGATGCTCGCCGTCGGCCCGGACAATTTTCGCGCCATGCTCAGCGGATTCCATGAGATGGACGAACACTTCCGTACCGCCCCGTACGCGCGCAACCTGCCGGTGCTGATGGGGCTGCTCGCGGTCTGGTACAATAATTTCTTCGACGCGCAGACGGCGGCGGTTCTGCCATACGAGCAATACCTGAAACGGTTTCCGGCCTATCTGCAGCAACTGACGATGGAGAGCAACGGCAAGCGCGTCACGCTTGACGGCACGCCTGTGACCTACGACACCGGTCCGATCTATTGGGGCGAGCCGGGAACCAACGGTCAGCATTCATTCTATCAACTTATCCATCAAGGCACCCGGCTCGTTCCGTGTGACTTCATCGGCTTTCACAAGACGCTCAACCAACTTGGCGAGCAACACGACATGCTGCTCGCCAATGTCCTCGCGCAAGGTGAAGCGCTCGCCTTCGGCAAGACTGCCGACGAAGTGAGGGCGGAAGGAACAGCCGATTGGCTCGTTCCGCACCGCGTGTTCGAGGGAAATCGTCCCTCCAATACCATTCTGCTAGCGCAACTGACGCCCGCGGCGCTCGGCAAACTGGTCGCGTTATACGAGCACAGCGTCTTCACCCAGGGCACGATCTGGGGCATCGATTCGTTCGATCAGTGGGGTGTCGAGCTTGGCAAGGTACTCGCGCAACGTATCATCCCGGAGCTCACCAGCGAAAGCGAACCCAAGCTCGGCCACGACAGTTCGACCAACGCGCTGATCCGCCGATACCACGAATTCAGGGAGAAGTCGCCATGAGGGTCCATTTCGACGCCCTTCGAGAATTGCGTACCGAGGCCTATGACGTCGTAACAATGAGATATCGCTGGGAGAAGCCACCATGCAGCTCGGAATGATCGGCCTCGGTAGAATGGGGGCCAATATGGTGCGACGGTTGGTCAGGGACGGCCACCAATGCGTGGTCTTTGACATGTCGCCGAACGCGGTGGCGGAGCTGGTGAAGGAAAAGGCGGCAGGCAGTTCCTCGCTGGCAGATTTGGTCAAAAAGCTGGAAAAGCCCCGGGCAATTTGGCTGATGGTGCCGGCGGCCGTCGTGGACAAGTCGATCCGCGACCTGTTGCCGCTGCTGGAAGCGGGCGACATCCTGATCGACGGAGGCAATTCCTATTACATCGATGACATAAGACGCGCCAAGGAAACGGCGCTGAAGGGAATTCACTATGTCGATGTCGGTACCAGCGGCGGCGTTTGGGGTCTTGAGCGCGGCTACTGCATGATGATCGGAGGACCGGACCGGGCGGTGCAACGCCTGGATCCGATCTTCAAGACCCTTGCTCCCGGGATCGGCGACATCCCGCGTACACCGGGGAGAGAGAAGTCCGCCACCGGCACCTCCGAATCCGGCTACCTGCATTGCGGACCCAGCGGCGCAGGTCATTTCGTCAAGATGGTCCACAAC
>JAJYAH010000763.1 GCA_021779635.1 Pseudomonadota bacterium
CGTCGGGGCAAGAACCTGTACGATCGCCAAATTTCGTAATCGCGATTCCAATTAAGTCGACTTGGAATTTAAGGGCTCAACAGCCATCAAACGGCGCAGTTGGCCGAAGCAAGACGCTGCGCTGGCGTTCTTCACGGCCCGCTTAGCGAGGGGAAGCAGACTCGAGTGTCGAATGCTGATGGAGTCCGCTTATGTGCAGGTTTTTGGACACCGGCAACAAGGTGGATCTGCGCGGTCAACTGACCGGCGTCCAAAAAGCGCCAAGGCACGAAGTCACGGGAAGTTTGGCGCCGGCTGGGCAGCGAGCGCTATGGGGAATTGATGCCGGCGCCGAACTGGACGGTGGATGGGACGCAGACGGGATGTGACCTGCGGATAGGGTCGCAGGCGAGGTTGGGAGCATGCAACGGGCATCTCGGCGCGTGCTCAGAGCGCATCAACAGGCTCTCACCGTGTTGATGATTGTGATCGGATCGAGAGCGGGCGCTGCCGGCGCGGAGCCAGCGCGATCGGAACTGGAAATTGCGAGGCCGGCGGGAAGTCTGGGTCATGACGTGTCGATCCTGCCCGACGTGGGACGCCACCTCGGCTCGCAGCCGCGTGCGAACACCTCGATCACGATCATGCGCGCGCCACAGCGCGGGCATGGGCAAGGCAGCACATGGGTCGCGTCCGCTGCGATGTCGCGCTGCACTTGCGGGTCGGCGGCAGGCGGGTCGTCGTTGAGAAGAACGCGGGCTGTCGCGATGTTGTTGGCGCGGCTGGCGCTGGCAAAGAGCCCGTAGTGGCGGATGCGGTGGAAGCCTTTGGGCAGCACATGCATCAGGAAGCGCCTGATGAACTCGTGCGGGTGAAGCCGCATGGTCTTCCAGCGGTCTTGGCCGCTGATGCGATAGTCCTTCCAGCGGAACGCAATGGCCCCGTCGTCGGCTGCAACGAGGCGGCGGTTCGAGATGGCAACCGGAGCGGCCGCCGCCCGCCGACCTCCCCGCTCCGGCCTTTTTGGCCGCGCGGAGGACCTGGTGCACGAATGGTTTTGACTTGCCGACACGGCGGTCGCGAATGCGGCTCAAACGAACGTGCACCTCATCATCGCGCGCGCTCATATGTCGGCCCTCTTGAGGAGCAGCGGCGCGTAAGTGCTGAAACCTATGTTGCTATCATTGCGTTTTTGGCTTCGCGCGGCACGCGCGCCGACCGATGCCCCCGCAAGGAGCCAAGCCATGCCAATGGCTTGTCGACGATGCGGGGGCGCGAATTTTATCTTGCCATAGGTCGGTCGGCTGTCCTGGTGGGCTATTCTCCCGACTCTGAATGAGATCATGAGGGTTTGGCTTCGGATCATACGTCATTCCTTCGCTACTTGCTGTGCGCTTCTTGCTTGCTGACGAAGAGCCGTCAGCCCGGTGTTCCCCGAAGCATCGAGATTCTCCTGCCACCCGAAAACTTGCCCATCCTCGAATGGCTCGGTATCAAAACGTCAAAATCACTGTGATGAACCACTAGGGCGAGACCAGATCAGCGTGTGGGTCTTGCCGCCCTCGTCCTCGATCAGGTTGGCGTAGATCGGGCCCGTGAAGCTCGGGTCGTCGAGCTTGACCGAGAGGTATGGGCGGCCCCGATTGGTATCTGCGCGACGGCAAACGTCAGAAAATAGGCAGAGGTAAGCAGACCGAGACTGGACGGGGAAAGTTCGAACTCGGCTGTCAGCGGACCGGCAATGAGCGCACTGATAGTTCGAAACAGGTAGGACAGGTAGTAGCAGGCGGCAAACGGCAGAAAGACGCGGAAGGCGAGCTGCAAGCCTGAGACTCGTGCCGCAATTGGTGGGCGCGTACCTTCCTGGTCACCCTGCCCCGCCGCTTCTCCCACCCTCTCAGGTTGGTCGGCTTGAAGCGTGTCGCTATCGGCTGGATCGGTGGGTGGCACGGACGAAATCGACACGGCGGCCACGTGCGCGTCGAGCGACCGGCCCTTCGTAGGGGCGCGATCAGCATGGTCTCGATGCCCGCCGGCAGCACCTTGCGGAGGCTGATCCTCAGGCGAACGCCGATATGCATTTGTCGTGGCAAGTCGGTCCAGCGTTTCGCGGATGAGGGGCTTATCCTGATCGACCCGTCGCGCAACCTGCGCGACGAATTCATTGAAACGCGCTGCGCCTATTCTACAGGCGGCCGATTGCGCAGCATCCGGCAACCCCGGCGTCACAGTGAGATGATAGCGCGCGTGCATCGCAACTGTTTCACCAACGAATTTCAATTCGTGCGCGAGCTGATCGATTTGCTGGCCCATCCGGGCGAGACGTTCATCCATACCGGGGCGGTCGTCCTGATTGCCTGCTACATCAAGAAAGCGATCGAGCGCGGCGCCGACGAGCCCTGACTTAGTGGCACCGCGCTGCTCGGCCGCGACTGCTAATCGCGAAACAAGGTCCTCGCTGACATAGACACAGATTTTCCGCTTCATGGCGCGCTCTGACTGGCGGCCGCGTGCAAATCTATCTCGAGAATTTTCATTTTCGACGCTGACCTTCGCCATTCTATTCACGGCGATAGAAAAGCGTGTGCGACATCCGCAAGGTGTGGAGCCCAGCTATCGTAGTTTCGGTGGGATCAGCGCGTGAAAACAGGCGCGAGCGTAGATATCGGCGATCGCATTCTTTTTGGGGACGCGGGCTTTTGCGCTCGCGAGCGCCGGCAATGGCAATTGCTAGCAATCATTACATGTCGGCCTACGCTCGAAACTTCGCTGATCATAAGATCAGCAAAGCGACGATTCGCTCGCAGCGCGTCGATCGAGATGCGACATAAAAATGTCGCCTGGGATGCCGACAAATGACGGCCTCTGACGCCACTCAGGCCTGGACGTCGTGCCGCGATTGCGTCTCCGCGTCATAGAGGCGAATTCGGAGCGCAGGGAAACGGCGTTTCAACTCGATGGCACCGTTCTCAGCACCATCTCTGGTATCGAACTCGGCTTTGATTCGTCCGTCGATCTCAACGGCGAATCCAGTCCTTGGAAGTTCGTTCGAACGAGGAGCCATGCCGAAGTCCAGAATTTTGCGTTGTAGTGCAATGGCTACTGTGAGTCTGGTTTCGCCGACAAGAGGATTCATGGATGCCATCGATTTCTAGCATGTCGCCATCAACGTGCCGGTCTGACCGACAGATCGCTGGCAAATGCTGACACTGCCGGCCAAGAGAAGCATCAGCGCGGTGCATGATGGATCATCTTGATATCGCGATGATCTGACAGATCAGTATTTGCGCGCCATTGCGACCTATTGCGCGATCGGATCGATTGCGCCCTTTTCTACCGACGCTAAGGCTGCGTTGAATGGGCGATAAGTTACTCAACTCGGCGCCACATGCGACATCGCCATCGAGCAGCTTTCGACAAGAAGCCTAACGTCGAGGCCGAATAATGAAAACCGCCTTCATGCTCATGGCCCAGTACGACGGGAAGGTTGTGATTCCGATCGACGTCGTTTGCCGCGACTACTTCCCGCAGTTCACGCCAACGAAGTTCGTCGAGAAGATCCGTTGCGGCGAATTGAGACTGCCGCTGGTGAAGCTCGGACCGGGGCAGAAGGCGGCCAAGGGCATCGCTCTCAATGACCTTGCGAGCTATCTTGATAACCAGATCGATGCGGCGCGGAAGGACATGGAAGCGCTGACGAGCGCTTGAGATGAGTTGGACCGGCAACCACTGCCGGTATGGGTTTGAAATCGTTACGACATCGCTGCATGCACCGACGATAAAAGATAAGTGGTTGCAGCTACTTAAACGTCCGGTCGGTCCAATCCATCATGGGTGCGACGGAAAATCGATGCGCTAACATACTGATTCTGTTAGCACTTCAGAC
>JAJYAH010000764.1 GCA_021779635.1 Pseudomonadota bacterium
CGCCGGCGCCAAACTCACCTTCACGGCGCCACCCCCGGCCGATTTCGAGGCTCTTCTGACGTTACTGGCAAGCACCCCGAATTCTTAATTCCTATCCATCATGTCGGGTTTTGCTTGACCGGACTCATCCGGTCCTGTATCACGTTTTCCAGCGAAAGCGCGAGCCTGCCCTTCTTTTCAGGGACCAGCCTCTCCTCATGGTCCCGGCCGCCGCGAGCTATGATCCGGGAAGCCGCCTTCAACCCTCCCGGGCTCGCGTCTCAGCCGCGATCGGTTGCGGCAGATCAAGGTGCTTCGCCGGGTTATCGTTTTAAGATGGCTTACGTGCGCTTTTCCGCGCCCGGCAGCCTCATTCGGACGAAAGGAGCCTAACACCATGGCCTCTGCCGTCGCCAATCTCGCTCCAGAGGGCAATCTTGCGCGCTATCTCCAGGAGATCCGCAAGTTTCCGATGCTTTCGGCGGAAGAAGAGCTGGCACTCGCGCATCGCTGGCGCGACGAAGGCGATACCGAAGCCGCGCACAAGCTCGTCACCTCGCATCTCCGCCTCGTCGCCAAGATCGCCATGGGCTATCGCGGCTACGGCCTGCCGATGGGCGAACTGATCAGCGAGGGCAATGTCGGCATGATGCAGGCGGTGAAGCGCTTCGACCCCGATCGCGGCTTCCGCCTTGCGACCTATGCCATGTGGTGGATTCGCGCCGCCATCCAGGAATATATTCTGCATAGCTGGTCGCTGGTCAAAATGGGTACGACGGCGGCGCAAAAGAAGCTTTTCTTCAACCTGCGCCGGCTCAAGGGTCAGATGCAGGCGATCGATGACGGTGATCTTCAGCCCGAGCAAGTCGCCAAGATCGCCCACGCCCTCGATGTGCCGGAGCAGGACGTGATCAACATGAACCGCCGTCTGACGGCGCCCGATCATAGCCTCAACGCCCCGCTCCGCGCCGACAGCGAAGGCGAATGGCAGGATTGGCTGGTCGATGAAAGCGAGAGCCAGGAAACCGTCATCGCCGAGCAGGAGGAGGTTTCCGGGCGCAAGGCGCTGCTCGCCTCGGCGCTGAAGACGCTGAATGACCGCGAGCGTCACATCCTCATCGAGCGCCGTCTCAAGGACAATCCGACGACGCTGGAAGAGCTATCGCAGCAATACGACATCTCGCGCGAGCGGGTGCGCCAGATCGAAGTGCGCGCCTTCGAGAAACTGCAAAAAGCCATGAAAGCGGAGATCGCCGAACGCCGTCGCGCGACAATACCAGAGGCGCGGGCCTGAGAGTGCCGAACGAGGCGAGGGCGCTGCCCCCTACTTCCGATTGCAACCGGAGGGCGGCTCGCGGATCTTGGTTCTCCTATGCATGAGGCCAGGAACCGGCCATCCGGTGCAACCCTCGAAACCCTGCATACTGTGAGACGGGTCGCCCCTATCTCAGACGAACATCTGGTCTAAGCACAAATTTAATCTTTCTGCGCCATCATCTTGGCCCCTATGCAAGCCCTTGGTCTAGGAGGCCGTCATGCGTCTCGTCCCTCGATGGTTCCATGCTCGCGAAGCATTCGCGAAGCTCGATGCACTCAATGACTCACACGCCATGATCGAGTTCGATCTCGACGGAAAAGTGCTATTCGCCAACCACCTCTTTCTGGAGGTGATGGGCTACAGGCTGCCCGAGATCGTTGGGAGACACCACAGCATGTTTGTTGAGGAGGCATACCGGCAATCCACCGAGTACCAGGAATTCTGGGCCGCCCTCCGGCGCGGCGATCATCTGACAGGCGAATTCAAACGGCTCGCCAAGGGCGGCAAGGAGGTCTGGGTGCAGGCCTCCTACAATCCGATTAAAGGGCGGACCGGCAAGCCCGTGAAAGTCCTGAAGATCGCCACCGATACCACGGTCAGCAAGCTGGTGGCCGCTGACCATGCGGGTCAGGTCACTGCAATCGGCAAATCGCAGGCCGTCATTGAGTTAGACCTCGATGGCACGCTGATCACCGCCAACGAAAACTTCCTGAAGGCGCTTGGTTACACTCTCGGCGAGATCAAGGGCAAGCCCCATAGCATGCTCGTCGACCCTAGCGAGCTCGGCACCGACGAGTATCGGCGCTTCGCGGAGGATCTACGCAGCGGCACCTATCGCGCCGCGGAATACAAGCGGATCGGCAAAGGTGGCAAGGAAGTCTGGATTCAGGCATCGTACAATCCGATTCTCGATCCGAATGGCCGGCTATTCAAAGTGGTGATATTCGCCACTGACGTCACCGAGCAAGTCCGCGACAGGATGCGCCGGGCCAAGATCGGCAAGGACGTCGACGCGGGCCTCATCAGCATCGCGCAATCCGTTTCTCGCACCACCGAACAAGCCACCAGCGCCGCAAGCGCCTCCACGCAGACAGCAGCAAACGTCCAGGCGGTCGCCGCAGGAGCCGAGGAGCTCGTTTCGTCGGTCACTGAGATCACACGGCAGATCACCGATGCTTCGACCGTGTCGGCCAAAGCCGTCGAAGAGGCTTCGCGAACCGGCGCGATCGTCACTCACTTGGCTGAAGCAGCGAAGCGAATTGGCGAAGTCGTCAGCCTGATCGCCAATATTGCGAGCCAGACCAATCTGCTCGCGCTCAATGCTACGATCGAATCAGCTCGAGCCGGAGAAGCCGGCAAAGGATTCGCGGTCGTTGCTGGCGAGGTGAAGAACTTGGCCGCTCAGACCGCGAAGGCCACCGAGGAGATCTCGAGCCAGATTGCGTCGGTGCAAGACGTGACCGACAAGGCTGTAGACGCGATCAAAACGATCAATGACACCATCAGCCAAATTAATCAGATTTCGGCGACAATCGCCGGAGCGGCCGAAGAACAGACCGCCGTCGTGCGGGATATCTCGTCTAACATGCAGTCAGCAGCGGAAGCGGTGTCAAGCATCAGCCGGAATATGAACGAGATCGTCCAGGCTACCAAGGCGGCTGAGGCATCGACCCGCGAGGTTGCAGCAGCATCCAAGGAACTGGCCGCATGATCGCCATAGGCCGGTGTCGAGCGCTCGATTTTAGGGCTGCTGAGTACGACCTTCAGACGGCTCGATTCGATCAAACGGCGTGCTGACCTACAATCTCTATTGCGGCTTTCGCGCCGGTGCGCTCGGCGGCGGATGGGCGCGCGCGCAGGTGAAGACCGTACGCTGGCGCTTGTTTCAGACGGCAAGATCGTTCGCCACGGCCGGCAGATGTTCTTGAAGATCAGCGCCGCGGCGTTGGAAATCTTTGCGATGTTCCGCGAGCGTTGCGCGCAGATCCTGGCCGAAGGAGATTTCGTCCCAGAAACGTCATGACGCGAGCGCGTTCGACGGAGTCAAAACCGATCGCCCTTGATGGCGGAACTGCCTCCGAAATTCGCGAAAACAAAGGGCACCGGCGAGCGCAACCGATCACAACGCCCTGCCGGTGGGACCATCCCCGGCGGGCGGCGGCCTGCCGTCTTTCTTACGTTTAGCCAGATCACAAAATTCCAAAGGCGATATACAGCCCCAACTGGGTTCGCCGATCGGACCAGGACCGAAGGCCGCCATTTTTCATTGATATTGCCCAGCGAGCCTCAACCAAACGGAGAAAAATCCTCGTCGGACGGGGCAACCGCTCTCGGGTGGCGCCAGTGGTGAGACCAGAAAGCAACACCATTCACCAGATCATGAGCCAGATCACAATCCCGTGAGTGTTGCCAAAAATGGGTCCCGTTTCGGAGATCACTAGCCCATCTTATTCACCGCGTTGTTCCGCGACCGGCTTCCCGAGGGCGGGACGCAGTCGCCCGACGCGTTGGTCTATCGCGATTTCAGGACGTATCTGGCAGGCGTTGGGGATTGTCGGGACCTGGCGG
>JAJYAH010000064.1 GCA_021779635.1 Pseudomonadota bacterium
GGCGTTGAGCTTCTCCGATGCCTGCAAGGCGTCGCCCGAGCGGATCAGAATGCCGTTTTCCGCTCCCTTGCCGATGCCGACCGTGAGCGACGTCGGCGTTGCCAGGCCAAGCGCGCATGGGCAGGCGATGATCAGGGTGGTCACGAACACGATAGTCGCATAGACCAGACGCGGCTCCGGGCCGAAATTATACCAGGCGATGAACGCCAGGATCGCGAGGATCATGACGGCCGGCACAAAGTAAGCTGACACTGCGTCAACCACACGCTGGATGGGCGCCTTCGAACCCTGCGCATCCTTGACCATGCGGATGATGGTCGCGAGCGCGGTGTCCTTGCCGACCTTGGTTGCCTTGAACTTGAAACTGCCGGTCTTGTTCAACGTGCCGCCGATGACTTCATCGCCGACCTGCTTCTCGACGGGGATCGATTCGCCCGTGATCATCGATTCATCGACCGCGCTCGCTCCTGCTGTCAGTTGGCCGTCGACGGCGATCTTTTCGCCAGGCCGGACGACCACGACATCGTCGACCAGCACCTCTTCCACTGGAATGTCAGTTTCCTGGCCGCTGCGAACGACGCGCGCGGTCTTGGGCTGTAGACCAATCAGCTTCTTGATCGCCTGCGAAGTGCGACCCTTGGCCTTGATCTCGAGCGCGAGACCCAGCACAACCAGCGCAACCACCACATCAGTCACATCCCAGAACACCTCCGCGAGCGCCGCCTTCGGAAAGATCTGCGGCCACGCCACGGTGACGACCGAATACGCAAAGGCGGCGCTGATGCCGATTGCGATCAGCGTGTGCATATTGGCTCCACGGTGCTTTAGCGCATCCCACATGCCGGTGAAGAATTGAGAGCCCGCCCAGGCCAATACTGGGAGACTTACAACGCCAAGAAGTGTCCAGACGATTCGGCGCGTCTCGCTTCCCATCGGCATCCAGTCGCGCAAGCCGGGCACCAGATCCGGATAGCTCAGCGCCATCACGGGAATCGAGATTGCGGCCGCGAACCAGAATTTTCGCATCAAGGTGCGATATTCCTGCTCGTTGGCAGCTTCGGCAGGATCCAGCACCTCGGCGTTGGGTTCGATCTTCGGCTCGGCGACGCGATAGCCGGCGGACTCGACCGCGTCGCGGATCGCTGCGAAATCCACTTTCTCCGGTTGATATTCTATGTCTGCGGCGTTGGTTTCGAGACTTGCACGGGCCGAAACGACACCTGGCACCATCTGCAGAGAAAGCTCGATTCGAGTCAGGCATGAGCCGCAATACAAGTTCTTGATCGGCACGCGCATGGTGGCCGTCCCGGCCGTATAGCCAACCGATCGGATGGCGTGCAGAATATCCGTGATCTTGGCCTGTGCTGAATCGTAGTCGACCCTCGCAATCTTGGTACTTGGATTGACATTTGCCGAGATGACTCCAGGCACCGCCCCAACTGCTTTTTCGATCGTCGGCGGACAATGGGCACAGGTCATGCCGCCAATGCGCAGCTCGATGTGCTCCTTCTGCACGGGCTGCTGCGTCGCGGCTTCCGGGCGGCGAGAACGAATTTCGGTCACGACGGCACTCATGCTGCCCTCCCGGATGCGAGTTCAGTAATCGTTGGGGATGATGGGTTGACGGGTGCGGCCGTAACGGCACCGGCTCGTCCGTACAGGGCTTCGAACCAGAATTCGTAACCCTGATCGCGCGCCTCGCGACCCCGTGTTATGAAATCGCGCATGGCGTCGAATGCTGCGACCTCGCTAGTTTTGAGCGGATTGGTGTCAGCGACTGCATGACGATCCTGCGCGATTCTGGCCGCCATCGGAGCCCACGCGCGCAGCCACGGATTGAAGTCGCTCGCGAATGTATAACGGCTGATGCGCATCGGATGCAGCCATTCCAGCCACTTTGCCGATAGCGGCGTCGCGGTCGCCTCGATCCACTTCCCGAGTGTCGCCGAATAGAGCGCGTCGATCTGGGTCGAGACTTCGGCGACACGGCGGAATGCGGGACGGTTCTCGGGAAATTTCAAGTCTTCGACACGCCGCTCCTCGAAGCGCACCGAATAGGCATCGTGCGCGCAGTCCGGATCGCCGGTCGGATTGTCGATCTTCATTTCATAGAGACCCGGTGGAAGGGCTTCGATCTTCTTCAAGCTCTCCAGGATCGCGCGATGCTCGAGCCGCGCCACGCTCGCGGATACAAAGATTCCGAGGTGCCCCACATGTGGATTGATCAGATAGACGATGCGCTGGCCGGCCTGCTTCAGATCGTCCGTGCTGGCATAGACAGTCGGGATCCAGCCGAGCGCCTGGTGGGGCGGCGTGATGTTGTCGCCGTAGGAGGCGAAAATCACAAGTGGGTTGTGAATGCGTCGCAGATCGACGAAGCAGTGGGGACAGATCCTGAGCTTTCCCTGCTCGAGCTTGTCGCCAACGAACAGGTTTTCGACGATAGCCAGCATCTCTTCGCGGCTCAGAAAGTAAAAGCCGTTCCACCAGCGCTCGAATTCGAGAAAGCGTTCCCGCTCCTTGTCCAAATGAGAGAACAGGTTGGCGTATTTCTCCCATACGCCCTCCGGCTTCAGGTTCTCGAAGTTCTGCACCAGCCAGGCGCCGTCGAAACGGCCGTCACCGAGATCAGCTGTCAGATGGGTGAGCCACGCGCCTCCCAACAGGCCTCCAGAGACGCGCGCCGGATTGACTCCGGATTCACCGGCCCAGTATGACAACGGCGAACCGTTCAGGACGGCCGGCCCCGCGAGACCCTGGCAATCCGCGGCGAGAATCGCGATCGCCCAGCCGGCCTGACAGTTGCCGTAAAGGATCGGCGGCTTGCCGTCGTGGCGCTTTGAGACTTCCTCCACGAAGCGGCGCAGTGTATGCAGCACATCGGCCATCGTTTGGCCCGGCGCTGGCTCCGGAAAGAACACCACGAAATAAACCGGATAGCCCTCGTGCATCGCGATCCCGACCTCGGACTCGCGCTTGAATCCGCCAATGCCGGGGCCGTGTCCCGCGCGCGGATCGACGATCATGACCGGGGGCTTTGTCGGATCGAGACAATCCTCCAGGCACTTGTCGCCGTACCGCGTGATGCGAAGGAGCGCGTAGTTGACCGGCCGCTCGAACCGACGCGCATCGAGAATGAGTTCATAGTCAAAATCAAGCAGCGGCGGCTTGCCGGCCCGTTCATGCGCGATCATGTTGTCTGCGCGCTGGCGCAGCGTATCCCAGAACAGGATTGTTCGTTCCCAAAAGTCGCGCTGATAGGCCTGAATGTCTTCCCGAGGCGCCAAACCCAATGACCAGCCGCCGGGCGACACTCCGATAGCGGCCGGCGTAGCCGTACCGCTCGCCAGCTCGCCGGTGGCTGTCCGCGGCTTGATCACAGGAACTTGCGACCCGCGTTCGCTGATTGGTTCGGGGAGGAGTAAGGTATTTGCCACGATGGACCTCTGATGTATCGGGCTGAAGCCCTACCGTCCTTGCCCCTGCATCATCATTCCCGGCTTCATCGGACCGGAACCCATCTGTCCCGGCTGCATGTCAGCCATCATCGCCATCATGCCCATATGAGGCGCAAGAAGTTCGTCGGCCGCTTTATTCTGTTCGTCGGATAGGGTGCCGACGAGGTTTGTCAGAGCCGACTTGATCGTGCGGGTGCCCTCCAGCCGGGCCGCCAGCCATTTCTCTTGCAACGCAAGGCGATCCATCAGGCTCTGTTGCCCCGCACCCGCCTGTGGCATCATCGTGGCGCGCACCTCGCCAAGGCTCTTTGCGTTGGCTCGCAGCGCATCGG
This sequence comes from Pseudomonadota bacterium, assembly GCA_021779635.1. The sequence continues at coordinate 3,791 of JAJYAH010000064.1, forward strand.
CAAAGGCATTCCACGCAGGCGTCTGAGCGTCGGTGATCTTGAGCTCGGTGCGCAGGAAGGCAATGCGGCCTTCGACGCGATCGATGGTCGCCATACCGCTCATGCCGGCACAGCCGGTTTCAGAGCCTCGCTGGCCCATCATGCCCATCATCTGCATCATATTGGACATGTTGCCCATCATGCCCTTGCCACCCATCATGCCCTGCCCCATCATTCCTGGCTGGCCAGGAGGCGACTGCGGTTGTGTAGCGGCGGGTGCGCTCTTCTGATCAGGATGATGAGCTTCGTGGTCAGCAGGTGATTGCGCCCAAGACGAAGAGCTTACGGTCGCAAGCAGCAGCGCAGCAGCCAGTGTCAGGGTTTTCATGAACCTTCTCCCGATAATAAATGCCGCCGCATGAGAGCTTATTTCGGCCGGCTGAATCCTTGATGCAAATCAATCTTAGAAACGAAGTTGTCGACTAAGTTTCACGCAATTCCCGCCATCCGCGATGTGTTCCACATGTGAACTTTTCGCGACGAATCCAACTCCGACAGACGTGTCGTAATGGAGAAGCAAATATGACAACTCGGACGTTCATTGCCGCTGCGGCAGTCTTATCGTTGGTCGCGCTGCCCGCGCTTGCGCAGACCGGTGCCGACACCGAGAAAAACGGCCACCATTATTCCGGTGGACCGAAGACGGAGGTCCCTCATCACATGGGCAAGAAGGACACCTCCGGCGTCGCGACCAAGAATCAATCGGGAGGTCATCACTACTCAGGCGGACCGAAGACCGAGGTCCCTCACCACATGGGCGACAAACAGCAATAAGCTCCGGCGGCGTGTTCGTACGGCCGCCTTGACCGATCTTCGGATCTTGTCTGGAGATCCAAATTGAGCCGAAGCCCCGGCGAGGTTCCTCCTGCGGGCATCCGTCAGATGTCAGCAAATGTCAAAATCATCGAACAAGCGTTCTGCACATCGCGAAAGCGGCAAGGCCTATCGCGCGGCACTACACGATCTGCAGGTCGAACTCGTAAAAATCCAGCGGCACGTCATCAAGCACGGCCACCGGGTCCTGGTCATTTTCGAGGGCCGGGACGCAGCCGGAAAGGACGGGACGATCAAACGTATCGTCCAACATTTGAGCCCGCGCGAGACCCGCGTTGTCGCACTCGGAAACCCATCCGACCACGATCGTGCGTCGTGGTATTTTCAGAGATACACGCCCTATCTTCCATCGGCGCAGGAAATGATCCTGTTCAATCGGAGCTGGTACAACCGCGCTGGGGTCGAGCATGTGATGGGTTTCTGTACCGGCCAGGAGTACGAGGACTTCCTTGGCGCGGTGTTGCCGTTCGAACATATGCTGATCGGCTCCGGAATCCAGATCATGAAGTACTATCTGGACATCAGCAAAGGCGAGCAGACGGAACGACTGCATGACCGCAAGATCGATCCGCTGAAGCAGTGGAAGACGAGCCCGATCGACGCCGTCGCGCTCAAGCATTGGAAGGATTATACAAAAGCGCGCGACCGGATGCTGGCGGCGACCTCAAGCCCCGAATCGCCCTGGATCGTGGTGCGCGCCGATGACAAGCGGGCCGCGCGGCTCAATATCATCCGAGATCTGATCTCCCGCCTGGCATGCCCTGAAACCAACAAGCATCTCGCTTCGCCTGACCGAAGCATCGTCTTTCCTTATGCTGCCAGGCATGCAGATCGCCAACAGCTCGCGCGTTAAACGGAGCTTGGCGCGTGGGAAGCCTCCGCTGTTCGATCGACCGCGGACAGGAACGCCGCGACCGCGGCCATCGCTGCTAGACCGGCAACGCTCACCAGAGTCTGCGATACCAGATCATTCCAGCCGAGATTCAGGACTGCATGCGCAGCAAACGAGAGCAGGACGCTAGCGCAATAGACCGCGAGCGCATACTCGCCGCATTGCACCAATGGACGTAACAGGCGCGTCCATAGCGCCGGCAAATTGCAGGGAAGCAGGCGCCAGCACAGCAGTGCTATTGCCAGAAAATGAAGCAGCCGCAAAATGTCGAGATCGCCCTTGTCGATCGGATAGATCGTGCGTGCGACGATCGTCGGCACATATGCTTCAAGCGCATGGAAGTGCCAGCCGAGGGTAATGAACAGGGAAAGCAACAGATAGATCGCCGCCACGGCGGCGACGATCTGCGACCTTAGAACGCGCGGCTGCTCCTTCGCGAGCGTCAATCCCCACCAAATCCCAATCACGTATAGCAGCTGCCAATTCAGCGGATTGAAATAGATCACACCCCTCGGATAGGCGGGAATCGACCAATCCAGCCAGTGGGAAATGAAGTAAAGCAGCGCCGAGGCGATCAGCGCTGGGGTCGGCCAGCGGACCATGGCCGGCAAAATCGGTACGAGCCCGAAATGGAGAATAGCCATCAGCAGGAGTGGATCGAGATCGACCGGCGAGTATCGCAGCACGATCGCCTGAAATAACGTTTCGGCCGGATTGGTCACAAAGACCGCAAGATTCGCGTGATCGAGCAGGTTCGGTTGCCAGACGGCAAGAAGACTGATCTCGGCCAGAAGCACTATGATCGTGACGATCTGTGCGACGTATATTTCAAAGGCGCGGCGCAGGACCCGCAACGAACCGGTTATCCATCCGGACCTCTGCGCGAGCGCACCGTAGACGCTTCCCGATGCCAGGCCTGAGAGAAATACCAGGATCTCGGCGGCATCGCTAAACCCGATGTTCCTCCTGGGGGTGAAATGGTTGAGGTAGGTCTCCGGCACGTGGTCGATAAAGATCCACCACAGGGCGAGCCCCCGGAAGAGGTCGATCCGAACATCGCGCGCGGCAAAACTCCGAATTGCCAACGCATCGCAATGGGTGCCGCTATCGCCGTAGACCAGTTGCTCGCTTGCAGTCATGGCTGCCTCGATCGACCTCCACAGCATCCATCAGCGCAAGCGTGACAACCGAAGCCACGCTCCCGGCGACGAGAACGGCCTCGGTTGATCTACCCTGCCCTTCCGCTCGGCCAATCTGTGAAAGCAAGAATCCAAAGTGCGATCAGGTTGACCAGCGGAACGAAGATCAGGATCGACCACAGCGGCGAGAAACCGATGCGGTTCAGAATGCGGCCCGCCGGGTAGATGACCACGGCGATCATCACGATGAACCAAAGCCAATGGGTTGGACCGTAGCCGTACATCCAAGCATCCATCATCTGTAGCCTCCCTGAGTGGATTAGCCGGCATCCTGGCGCAGCTTGCTCATCGTTCCCTTGATCCAGATCAGCTTTCGCCCGTTTGCTGGACGCATCTCGCTTTCCGGATCGGAAACCGCCTCTGCTGAGCTATCGGATTTCTAATCGTAGCCAGCAATGACGACTTCAGAGTGATGTGGAGGTTATGCGCCCTGGCCGTGCTGAACCGTCGCCCGAAATGGGCCGATCGATTTCTTTGGACCAACTGCGGTAGTAAGCGACGGCAACCATTATTAAAATCCCGCACGTTCCAACGATCAGCTCGACGATGATCCCGTCAGATGTTGTGATCAGAACCAGATGTGCGACGAAGGAAAGAAAGATGCCCACGCAAAACACCTCAAGAGATTGCTGACCACACTTGATGAGGGGCCGGAGGAGTGGGCGCGCAAGCGCTGGCCAGTTGCGAGGAATGAGGTTAACCGCCAGCACCAGCAAGGCCAACAGGTGGACCACGCGATAGGGAGCAAGATAGGTCTTGTCATTGGGCGCGAAAAGCGCGCTGAATTCTCCGGGGACGAGCAGATGCAAGGCAGGTACCGAAGCTGACAGGGTCATCAACAACGCAAAGACGAGAAAAAGCAAGCTGAGTATCACGGTGAGTCGCGCGGACGCGACGCGCCGAAGCCGTCGAGCGCCGCTCAGCACAAGCCACCCGCCAAGCATGAATAAGAGCTGCCAGGTGAACGGGTCGAAATACCAGTATCCGCTTGGGTACGAAGTTAAGTTCCACTGGAAGCGACGCGCGATGAGATACAGCGCAATGGACCCGAACATAGTCATGTCCGGCCAGCGCAGGAGCAGCCAGAGTGTGAAGGGGAAGATAGACATCAATACGATGTAGAGAGGGAGAACGTCCAGGTTCAACGGTTTGAATCGAAGCGTCATGGCTTGGACGAGAGTATCAACAGGATCGTCCATTAAGCCGGCGACGTTGAACTGATCCATGAGATGACCGAGATCCCATCGATGGGCAACGTAGTGGATTGCGGCGGTATAGAACAGGAACAGCAACAATTGCGCGACATAGAGCTGCCAGACACGCTTCAAAAGGCGGGTGGCACCAACAACGAACCCGCGTTCGATCATCATTCGGGAATAGACCAAGGCGGCCGTGTAACCCGAGATGAACACGAAAAGGTCGGCACCGTCGCTGAATCCGTAATTTCGAGTGGTGAACCAGGCCAGCAGACTGTTCGGGACGTGGCCCAGGAAAATCAGCCAGTTCGCCAGCCCTCGGAACAGGTCAAGCCGCAGATCGCGCTGCCTTTCGCCCAAGTCTGGAAATTTCCGCATTTGCTTGCTCTTGCCTGTACGAACCGACGACGACCGACTGCTATCCCTCGACCTCTATTACGCCCTTGAAGCGCATGAACGATTTGTAGCCGTCCGACCCGAACAGGATGACAGTATAGGGCTGCATGTTTGCTGCTCCCATGCCGGGTGAGCCAGCCGGCATGCCAGGCACGGCAAGCCCTTTCGCTTTCGGACGCTCGGAAACCAAGCGCCGAATCGCGGGTGCGGGTACGTGCCCTTCCAGCAAGTATCCGGCGATCTCCGCCGTGTGACACGCCGCCAGGTGTGCGGGGATACCAAGACGATTTCTGACCGACGGGAGATCCGACGTCTCTTCCACCCGCACGGAGAAGCCCGCGTCGCGAAGATGCTGGACCCAGCCCGAACAGCATCCACAGTTGGGATCCTTGTGCACGGTGACGGTGGCTTCGTCCGCAAGCACCGCAGCAGCGGGCGCCCCAACTGCAACGGCGAGCATCAGTCTCATAAGCGATCTCCGCGTGACTGAGCGAGCGCTGTGTTTCGCAAGCTTCATCTTCTGATCTCCTGGGTTCCGATCATTTTCTCTACGCAGCCTTGGGAATATCCTGCGTGCCGCCGACCGACGTGGTCTTTGCAGGCGCACCGGCATCTCCGGAGAGCCCGCGTCCCTTCACCAGGCCGAAAATGGCCGGAATTACAATCAAGGTCAGAAGCGTCGACGAGATCATCCCGCCGATCATCGGCACGGCGATCCGCTGCATGATCTCGGACCCCGTGCCGGTGCTCCACATGATCGGAAGAAGCCCCGCCATGATCGCGACCACCGTCATCATCTTCGGGCGAACTCGTTCGACGGCGCCCTCCATGATGGCCTCGTAGAGGTCTTCACGCGTCAGATGACGGCCTTCCGCGCGCCGCCTTGCCTTCATCTCGGCCAACGCATGATTGAGGTAGATCAGCATCACGACGCCGGTCTCCGCGGCGACGCCGGCCAGCGCGATGAAGCCGACCGCGACCGCGACCGACAGGTTGAACCCCAGCCACCACATCATCCAGATGCCGCCGACCAGCGCAAACGGCAGTGACAACATGACGATGGCCGTTTCGGTGAGCGACCGGAAGTTGAGATAGAGCAACAGAAAGATGATGGTCAGCGTGACCGGGACCACGACCTTGAGGCGGGCAGCCGCGCGTTGCAGATATTCGTACTGGCCGCTCCAGAGCACGTAATAGCCGGGCGGGAACTGGATGCTTTCGCTGACTGCGCGCTGCGCGTCGGCGACGTAACTGCCAATGTCGCGGTCTCGGATGTCGACATAGATGTAGGTCGCAAGCTGGCCGTTTTCAGTCCGGATGGAGCTCGGGCCCCGGGCGGGTTCGACTTTCGCCACTTCGCCAAGGGGCACCGCTCCGCCGGCCGGCATCGGCACCAGAATGTCGCTTGTGATGGCCTTCGGATTGTCTCTGAGATCACGGGGATAGCGCATGTTCACCGTAAAGCGTTGGCGGCCCTCGACGGTGGTCGTGACAGTCTGACCGCCCAACGCCGCCGCGATGGTGTCCTGCACGTCCTGGACCAGGATCCCGTAGCGGGCGAGCGCCTCGCGGTCTGGCGCGATCTCGAGGTAATAGCCGCCGATTCCTCGCTCGGCGTAGGCTGACGACGTGCCGGGCACGGTCTTGAGCACACGTTCTATCTGCTTGGCCAGCCTGTCGATCTCGACGAGGTCGGTGCCCATCACCTTGACGCCGATCGGCGTGCGGATTCCCGTCGACAACATGTCGATGCGGGCCTTGATGGGCATGGTCCAGGCGTTGGACACGCCCGGAAATTGCAGCGCCTTGTCCATCTCGGCGATGAGGCCGTCGACCGTCACGCCGCGACGCCACTGCTCCTTCGGTTTCAGGTTGACGATGGTTTCGAACATCTCGGTTGGGGCCGGATCGGTCGCGGTCGCCGCCCGCCCCGCCTTACCGTAGACGGATGCGACTTCGGGGAAGGATTTGATGATCCGGTCCTGCATCTGCATCAGCTCGGCGGCCTTGGTGACCGAGATGCCGGGCAGCGTGGTCGGCATGTAGAGCAGCGTCCCCTCGTTCAGCGTCGGCATGAACTCGGTGCCGAGCTGACGGGCCGGCCAGATCGTGACTGCAAGCACAGCGAGTGAAGCTAGGACCACCAGGGTTTTAGCCCGAAGCACGCCCTTGATCACGGGACGGTAGATCCAGATCAGGAAGCGGTTGATAACGTTCTTGCTCTCCGGGACAATCCTGCCGCGGACGAAAATCACCATCAGCGCCGGCACCAGCGTGACCGACAGCAATGCCGCCGCGGCCATCGAGAACGTCTTGGTGAACGCAAGCGGGCTAAACAGCCGGCCCTCCTGCGCTTCCAGCGTGAAGATCGGCATGAAGGATACCGTAATGATCAGCAGGCTGAAGAATAGCGCCGGCCCGACCTCAGAGGCCGCATTGATCAGGATCTGAACGCGCGATTGATCCGGCTTGGCCCGCTCCAGGTGCTTGTGGGCATTCTCGATCATGACGATGGCGGCATCGACCATGGCGCCGATCGCAATCGCGATGCCGCCAAGGCTCATGATGTTGGAGCCGATTCCGAGCAATTTCATCGCGCCGAACGCCATCAGCACGCCGACCGGCAGCATCAATATGGCGACCAGGGCACTGCGCACGTGCAGCAGGAACACGACGCAGACGAGTGCGACGACGATGCTCTCCTCGAATAGCGTGTGCTTGAGCGTATCGATGGCGGCGTAGATCAGGTTCGACCGGTCGTAGACCGGGACGATCTCGACCGATTTCGGCAGGCTGCTTGCAATTTCCTTGAAGCGTTTCTTGACGTTCTCGATGACGTCGAGGGCGTTTACACCGAAACGCTGTAGCACGATGCCGCTTGCGACTTCGCCTTCGCCGTTCAGTTCTGCGATCCCCCGCCGCTCGTCAGGACCGAGTTCGACCCGCGCGACGTCCCGCAGCAGCACCGGTGTGCCGTTGTTGGTCTTCAGAACGATATTGCCGAGATCATTGATGTCCTTGAGATACCCCTTGCCACGGATGACATACTCGAACTCTGAGAGTTCGACCGTGCGGCCGCCGACATCAGCATTGCTGGCACGGATCGCCTCCCGGATCTTCTGCATGCTGATGCCGCGATCCCGCATGCGCTGTGGATCCAGCACCACGTTGTATTGCTTGACGAACCCGCCGATGCTTGCGACCTCCGCCACGCCTTCGGCCTTCGCCAGCGCGAACTTCAGATTCCAGTCCTGGATCGTGCGTGTGTCGGCCAGGTTCAATTCCTTCGAGATCACGGCGTATTGGTAGACCCACCCAACGCCGGTCGCGTCGGGACCGATCGTCGGCGTCACGCCGGCCGGCAGTCTGGAGGCCGCGCTGTTGAGGAATTCCATCACGCGCGAACGCGCCCAGTAGATGTCGGTGCCGTCCTCGAAGATGACGTAGACGAACGACACGCCGAAAAACGAGAACCCGCGCACCACCTTCGACTTCGGCACCGTCAGCATGGCTGTTGTCAGCGGATAGGTGACCTGGTCTTCGATCACCTGCGGCGCCTGACCCGGATATTCCGTATAGACGATCACCTGGGTGTCGGAGAGGTCCGGAATCGCGTCGAGCGGCAGATGCACAAGCGCGTAGAGGCCGGCAGCCGCCGCAAAGCCGGTGCCAAACAGCACCAGCACCAGGTTGCGGGCTGACCAGGCGATGATCCGGGAAATCATTTCTGTTCTCCCATGTCTTTCATCTCACTCGAAGCCGGCGAGGTCTGCGGCGAAGCTTCCGAAAAACTCTTCAATGCCGCCTTCAGGTTGCTTTCGGCATCAATCAGGAAGTTGGCCGAGGTGACGACCGCCTCGCCTCCCGTGAGGCCTTCCCTCACCTCGACGAAGCCATCTCCGCGTCGCCCAAGCTTCACCGTACGCGGGTCGAAGCGGCCCTCGCCTTTGTCCACGAGTACGGCCTGTCGGCTGCCGGTGTCGAGCACCGAACTGTCCGGAACAGAAATGACCGGCGCCTGACTGCCTGTCTCGATTTCCGCGTCGACATACATGTCCGGAAGCAGAGCGAAGTCGCTGTTACCTAATTCGATCCGGACCCGCGCCGTCCGCGTGTCGCGGTTCACTTGCGGATAGATCACGCTGATCGTTCCGGAGAATGTCCGTCCCGGAAAGCTGCGTGCGCGCACCGTGACGGTTTGGCCGACAGAAAGGCTACCGAGGTCACGCTCGGCCACGTCCACGAGCGCCCAGATCACCGAGATGTCCGCAATTTTGAACAACACGTCGCCTGGGTTGGCCCGCATGCCGTCGACCGCGTTGCGTTCCAGCACGATTCCGTCGCGCGGAGCCGACCATTGAATGACCATGGGAGCCACGTGGGTCTTTTCCATTGCGTCGATCACCGGCTCGGGAACATCCAGATTCATTAATCGCTGTCGCGACCCGCGCCCGTAGGCTCGGACATCCCCGGTAATGCTGGAGCGGATGGTCGAGAGATATTCCGCCGCCGCCGAGGAAACCGCTGGGCTATAGACTTCCATCAGGAGCTGCCCCGCCGAGACGCGTGTGCCTGTGGTAACGTCGGCGACCTTCTGCACGAAGCTTTCGGCGCGCATTGTGACGACCGAGACACGGCGTTCGTCGAGCTGGATCGTGCCCGGCGCCTTTACCAGCGTCCGGATCACGCGGCGCTCGACGGGTTCGGACTTGACGCCGGTGCGCTGGATCTTGCCCGGTGAAAGCTTGACCGAACCGTCGTCGACCTCGTCGCCCTCATAGACGGGGACGTAGTTCATCCCCATCGGATCCTTCTTCGGCACCGGCGACGTGTCAGGCAGTCCCATCGGATTCCGGTAGTAAAGAATTTTGCGCGACGCCTCGGTGGCCTTCGGCTTGGCGGCAGACTGGTCGGAGTACGGCTCCCCATCATCATAGACCGGGAGGTAGTCGCGGCCCTGGCTGTCCTTCTTGGGACCCGCCGACCAGAACGGCGCCCCGCTTGGATCGCGGTAGTAGAGCGCCGGCCGCTCAGCGGCAGCCGCAGAGGTGGCGAGGAGCGAACGAGGCTGCCAAGGTGGCTGTTGGGCCGTCCAATAGCCGGCCGCACCCAGCCCGATGCCGAGCGCGAATGTGGTCAGGAGTCGGTGCGTGGTCATGGCGTTCACCTGCTGGTCGAGAGTGAGAGGCGGCAATGGAAGTCGGGAGCGCTCATGAAAACAGCGCTCCCGGACTTCACTTGTCAGCCTTGATCACGACCTTGCCGGTGACGGTCTCCGCCTCACCCTGCACCTTGGCGGAGAGCGTGAGCTGATAGCGCCCCGCCATCGGCAGATCCGTCTTGAAGGCGTACACGCCCGGATCCTTTGCTGGCAGCGGGGACACGGGCGACTGCATCTCCGCCATACCGTCCGGCGCCATGTCGACGCGGGTACGGATGATCACCGCATCCGGCACCGGCTTTCCCGTCACCTTGTTGGTCAGGCGCACGGCAACCGTGACGTCGTCGCCCTTCTTCATTTCGGCATTGACCGGCTCAAAAGTGTAGTCGCTCGCCGCCGCAAAGGCTGCGGAGCCGGCAAGAGTCATCATTGCGGCGAGCGCCGCGGTGCGCTTGAACTTCGAAATCATGACTTTCTCCTCATGGGTCTGGTCTCCGCCGCGCAGTCAAAGTTGCGCGGCAAGCATTTCACGCGCGAGCACGAAGGTTCACGCGCTAGCAGTATTGGAGAGGATCAGACTCGAGGAGGCCGGAAGGGCGGACTGCTGCCGTGCAGAATGATGACTTGGTCCACTAGAATCGGAAGCGGATTGCCCTCGACTAACGGAAACTCAAAACGGAAGCCGGCCACAAAGGCGAGGTTGACGAATTGCACCGCGCAGAGCGCCATCGGGCATTGACCGCTCGGATGGTCGCAGGGCGTGGTCTTGGCGTCATCCGGACAGCAGTCCATGGCGCCCAGCATATCGGAAGTCATGGCCATATCCTTGGCCATGGCTTCGGAAGCAGCTTGCGGCGCCGATTTGACAATAGACGCGGCCACCCCCGCAGCCGGCAGCATTGCCACCGACAGGGCGATCACCAAGGCCATCATCGTTCGAACGAGACGCATCACCGCTCTATCCACTGCCCCCGCACATATCGTATGTGCGGTCAACTCCGTCAAGTTGATCCCTTTCTAGGCATGAAACAAATCTAATTCGTTGATCTGGCGCAAATACCAGCATCCGAACCGCGGATTCTGGTTAACCCCAGCTGTATACCGCCCTTCCTCACGGGCCGATCGCCGGCGGCAGCGTACCAAGTAAGCCTACAATCGCGAGAACTACCAATCCCAGCACCTGCTCACCGAAGACGTGATGGCGCAGTTGCCGCAGCGACGTTTCCGGCTCCCCGCCAGATCGAACTTCGCCGATCGAGGGAACCAGCCAAAAACGGTTCGCAACGGCCAGAGCAAGCATTCCAGCGAATAACCCCAGCTTCGCGAGAAGCACTTGGCCATATAGCGTTGTCATCAGATTGGAGATTGAGCCGACCAAGAACCAACTGTTGATAACGCCGGTTCCGATGAGCGCCGCGACTGCGACGTAGCCCATGCCGGAAAATTTCTGCAAAACCCGATCGGTCGATATGCTCCCGCGGCTGATTTTTGCGTGCTGAGCGAGCACGTAAGCGAGAGGAACGAGCCCTCCCAGCCATGCGCCAGCCGCGAGAAGATGCGCTGCATCGGCGGACACATGAACGAGGCTGGCCCATCCTTCCTCGGCCTGGGTGTGCCCGCCTCCGGCCAACGAGGCCAACAGCATCGCCGCAAGAGCTGAAATCGCAATATTCTGTCTCGCGGTCCTCAAAGGATGCACTGCCGTCAGCACGATGATCATCACGGTGGCCAGAATGATGCGCCCCGTCCAGATCACGCCGAAACCTGTATCGTGAACGACTGCCCACAGGGCCTCCCCATCAGCCAAATCCGTAAGGCTGCCGGTCATGCTGGCCGCGGAAAAGACAAACCAAAGGAGACCGCTTACCCAAGCCAGGATCGCGGTCAGGCGAAGCAGTTTGCGGCGCCGGAGCCATGCCCGTTCCGGCTCTGCATCTACATACGCGTACAACGGAAACAACGACGCTCCGAAAAGCGTCGTCGTGGCCGCATAATGCAGAAGCCGGGCAAGGACGAGTCCGAAGTCGATCATCAGGGGGCCACGCTGAAGGAGTAGCTTCCCTTGACCCGGTGGGTATCGTCGGAGACGGCATGCCATTCGACATTATAGGCACCAGGGGGAAGTTGCTCCTTCACCGGTACAATCAGAACTTTCTTGTTGGCGGCATCGGTTTCTGATCTGCCTGTTGCGATCAGTTTTCCCGATTGATCCTTTACCTCGATCCCGGAAAAGCGCGCGATAACAGGCTCATTGAACGTGATGCGAATCTCCTTGGGTGAGGCAATCCCAGCGCCGGCCGCGGGATCGGCCGACTGAAGCTGCGGGTGAGCGTAGGTCAGGCTGCCGTGCAGGACGGCAGCAAGTATGACTGCGCCTGCGGTCATCTTTGATATTCGACTCTTCGTCTTCATTGTTGGAAAAACCTCAGTTTTGCAGACGCCGAGCCCGGTGGGCAGCGCCAGATTTTCATTTTCTTACTTGCTCTTCTGAATCTTCGTGACGGTGAAGGCACCGTCGGCAC